>CAZILU010000044.1:7641-22832 GCA_964540165.1 uncultured Mariniphaga sp. | reverse complement strand
AGATGAAATCGAGCGCTCCTTCCATCTCGGGGGCGACCGTCACCTGGATGATATTCCCTCCTGAAGCTCTCTGATATCTCATAAATTCATCCCAGTCGGGGAGTCTTACGTGTTCCAGCGGATGGGCGCCCCGGTAGCCGTCTTCCGGATTAATATAAGGCCCCTCCAGGTGTATCCCTGCCACTGAACCATGCAGGCCATTTCGCTTAATGGCTTTTTTAAGAATAGACAGATGCCTGGTAAATAGCCTGTCGCTATTGGTGGTGAGCGTGGGAAGATAGGTCGTTACGCCATATTCCCAAAGTGTTTGGGTGGCTTTCCGAACTTTTTTCATGGAGAGCCTCCCTCCTCCCAATGCAAAAGTAACATCTGCGAATCCATTGACCTGATTATCAATAAAACCGGGCGCTATATATACCTTAGGAGCGTCATCAGGCCAGGATTCCATCCGGGATATCTGTTTGATAATACCATTTTCTATCTCTATGGCAACCGGCGACTGGTCGTAATAGAGCAATCCTTTGATAACCTCCTGCCCGGATAACATGGATCCTGATGCAAAAATGAAACCCCACAGAAGTATCAGAAACGTCAGGTTTTTAAATCTGTTTACCATCGGTATACGTTTTATTTTAATAATCTGAATGGATTGATTGTGCATATTTTAACTACCATAGCCTTTTATGCGATGAGGTCAGAATTGGATGTAATCCGTTCCGTAAGGATATCGTTGCGGTCTGGATAACATGGCATTAGCCTCTTCATCATTTTGGAATCGCTCCGCAACGGGATCCCAATAGAGCTTCCGGTCCAGTTTCATGGCGATATGGCTGATCAGGCAGATGGAGCAGGCCCGGTGACCTACCTCGACCGGTGTGATCGGCTGTTCTCTTGATTTGATACAGTCAAGCCAGTTCTGATGGTGTTCGTTGCTTTCGTACAGATGGATCTCATCCTTTTTAATTTCAGAGGTTAGTATGCCTGAATTGCTGGCATTGAGAACCTTGAGTGAATTGGGAGAGACGGGATCGCTATCGGTTATCGAGTAATTTCCCCTGAATACTTCAATCCACCCTTCGGTTCCTTCATATCGGATCACTACCGGGCTTTCTGAATTGGCATACACGGTGATATCGTTCTCATATTCCATTTTTACCATGAAGTCGCCATGAACATCCCAAAGTCCGCTTTTCGGAAAAACAGCCACTGCCTCTATCGATTGCGGACCGGTGTATTCTGTATCCATAGCCCAGTTGGCCAGGTCGAATTGATGCTGTCCCCATCCGGTAATCATTCCGGCGCCAAATTGCTCTCTTCTAAGCCATCCGGGACGTCCGTATCCCTTTTGAGGGTGGACTCCCTCTTCGGTATAGGGCACCTCGGCCGTTGATCCGAGCCACATATCGTAGTTCAGACCGGCAGGCACCGGCATCTCCGGAAAGGAGGGACCTGCCGGATCACCCGGGAAACTGAGCTTTACCGTATGGAGTTTTCCAATGCGGCCGTTTCTGATCAGTTCGGCAGCCCGGCGAAACTGCGGACTGGTGGACCGAACCTGCGTGCCGATCTGCATAATCACTCCCTGCTTATGAATGATATCGCTGAGCAACCGGCTCTCTGTAATCGTTAAAGCATTGGGTTTCTGCATGTATATGTCTTTCCCTTTTAAAGCCGCTTCTATCGCAGGTTGCGTATGCCAATGGTCGGGAGTGCTGATCATCACGGCATCAATCGAAGGATTTAAAAGCATCTCACGGTAATCTTCATACATTTTAACATCCATATAGGTATCGCTGCCGGTTCTGTTACGGTAAGCTTCCTCAACCATTATTTTCCCATCTTTCATCCGGTTACTGTCTAAATCGCATACCGCAATAATACGGGCATCATCCAGCTTAAGTGTGTCAGCCATGTCATGACTTCGTGCAATGCGGCCGCATCCGATCTGGCCGATTTGAATCTTGTTACTAGGCGCCGTGGCACCAAAAATGTGGGAAGGAACAATGACGGGAGCCAATATGGCACCTGAGACGGTGGCGGTTGTTTTTTTTAGAAATGATCTTCGCTTCATTTATTTGAAATTTTATTTAATTGTTTTTATAAGAACTAGATCATTGAATGCTATTTATTCCATCAAGACCTATTCATCGATCTATTGCATATTCAAAAGTAATTAATTTCATCTAAAATTAACCAATCAAATAGTGAATCGATCGTGAATACAAGTTCTCATTACAGGGGTACGGATGGTTTGGATGCATATTGTAGGTGAAATTGATGTCGTATGTGAGCGGTTTCTGACGGCAGTAAAAAGGTAGCTTTTTAATGAGGTTTTGATATCTAACTGCTGATGTTTCAGCCATAAAGTGACAAATAGATTTTGTACGATATCTTCTGCTGCTGCCTGATCGTTTACCATTTTTTCGCAAAATGCGCAGAGCCCTGAATAGTAGTAATGGAAAATAAAGTCAAAAACAATTTGGTTGCGGGTTTTAAGACCTTTAATCAGATATTGTTCCTCCACAAATTTCAGAATTTATTTTCAATTTTCAAATTTAGGTATATTTGAGCAATCTGCAATCAACCCCGCCTCTGTCAACGCAAGTAAGTTTATAAAATAATTCATTAATTTTGCTGCCGAAATGAATTAATAACCATCCGCAGGTTCCATCACCCTGCGGTAAAAAATTAAAAAAATGAGTAATGAAATTCTTTGGCTGGTGATGCTGCTGGCAAATTTTCTTTTAGTTATTTTAGCGTACCGTCTGTTTGGTAAATGGGGTCTTATCATGTGGATCCCTGTGTCGGCTATTGTTGCTAACATTCAGGTTGTGCAAACCGTCAGGCTTTTCGGTCTTGCCGCCACGTTGGGTAATATCGTGTATGCTACCTCTTTTTTGGTGACCGATATTCTTTCTGAAAATTATGGTAAAAAGGAGGCAAAGATGGCTGTTTGGATTGGCTTTTTTAGTCTTATTGCCATGACGTTATTAATGAATATTGCCCTTCTGTTTCATCCCCTTGAGGGCGATGATTTTTCGGTCATTGCTCAAGAGGCAACGCGGACCATTTTTGAATTGATGCCACGAATTGCCCTGGCCAGTCTGATAGCCTATTTTCTTTCACAAAGGCACGATGTTTGGGCTTTTCATTATTGGAAAAAAGTTTTTCATAAGGATAATCAATTGTGGATACGGAATAATTTGAGCACCATAGTGTCACAGTTAATCGATAGCATTGTTTTTGTTTTTATCGCTTTTTATGGTGTTTTTGAAAATCGGGTGCTGGTAGAAATATTAATCACAACCTATCTGTTAAAATGGATCGTAGCCGTTGCCGACACCCCGTTTGTCTATTGGGCCCGGGCTCTTCACCGGAAAGGCCTTCCCGGCCGTGAGATGGGCCAGTAAAGTCGAACATTGAATTTTGATTTTTTTATCTTTTATTTTTAAATGTATTTTACGATGTCTGAGATAGTTGTATTGATTGACATCCATAATTAACAGGCTTCTCTTGAAAAAAAAAGATCAAAAAATTCTGATTTTATGAATGAGAATTCTATTTTCGAAAATTTTAAGAAAATCCGAAAAAGTAATAATATAGAGGTGTTCATGAAAAATAGTCGATTTTTTTCCCTGCTGATTATTCTGTTTTTATTGTTGATTACTGCAACCAATCAGAGGATTACCTCTTCGCCCGATCACCTTTTAGAACGTGTGGAAATCACGTTAAGTGAATCGGAGAAGAAGGTAATTGAGATGCAGGGACTTTTTCAGGGGTACGAGTCCTGGTTGTCAAATGAGATCGATTCATCCGGAACGGTTGGGGCTGCAGTGGCTATTATCTATAAAGATCAGCTTGCTTTGCTTAAATGTTACGGGAATAAAAAGTGCGGAGAAGATGATCCCATCAACGATGAAACAATCTTCAGATTGGCTTCAGTGTCAAAAACCATAACCGGAGTATTAACGGGCGTACTTCTCCAGGAGAATCTGATTGATCTGGATGAGAGAGTTAAAGAGATACTGCCCTGGTTCAGAATGAAAAGTGCCCCTGCTACTCATCAGTTAACCATCAGGCATATTTTGAATCATACGACCGGAATGGTTCCTCATGCATACGATGATCTTGTTGAGTCTCATATGCCTTACAAATCAATTGTTAGCAGATTTAAAAATGCAGCAATTACTGCAATGCCCGGACAAATATATGGTTATCAGAATGTTTTATTTGGTCTTGTTGATACTATTTTTGCCGAAAAGACCTCAATGAATTATAGTGAATTGGTAGAGCAGAAGATTTTTCATCCATTGGCGATGAAAAATGCATCAACCGACTTTATCCGTTTCAGGGATAATCCGAATAAGGCTTTTCCACATCGGGGAGGAGGCGGTGTTTATCAGGTATTGCCTCTGAACGATCGCTACTATTCCGTGAAACCGGCCGCCGGAGTTAATGCCAGCATCTCCGATATGGCTCAATTTATCATGGCATTACTGCGTGAAAATGATCCGGTGCTTCAGGAATCAGCCGCCAGAGAAGTTTTTGCTCCTCAGATAGTTACTCCGCTTAGCAGAGGTTATTTCAGGGAATGGGAAACGGTGAATGCAAAATACTATGGGCTGGGGTGGCGAATTGTCGATTACAAGGGGCGCCGAATTGCCTATCATGGTGGTTTTGTTAGTGGATATAAAGCCGAAATAGCCCTGTGCAAAGAGGAGAATGTTGGCATCGTGTACCTGACAAACTCCCCTAACTTAGTGGCTTCACAAAGCGTCCCTAAATTTTTTAATGCGCTGTTCGACTATAAAGATCGCAATCATGATATAACCCGGAGGCTAACGGAGTCAGAAAATCCTTCGGAAGGAAGTTGATTTTTTCAAGCAATTGAAAGTGAAGAATCGTCATGGTCGTTTCATCTGATTAGCAAAATTCAAGGTCCGTTTATATAAGCGACCAAATCACTATCGTTTTTTTCTTTTTACAGAATTTAAAACAGGGGAGTTATCATCCTTTTTTTTATTTTTAAAGGCGCTATGAATGAATTTATAATGAGATGAAACTTAAAACTTGCATAGTAACTCTTTTGGTTTTAATGGCAAATGGGATTTTGGCCCAGTATCCTGCTGCCGAGAACTCACTTGACCGGAAGGTTCAGCGCTTTTTAAAGGAGAACGTTGATCAATGGAGGGATATGAACGTGCCGGTTTCCGATGGCAGAATCCTTTATGACCTGGTTCTGAGTAATAACTTTACCCGAGCCATTGAGATTGGTACTTCTACCGGGCATTCGGCTATTTGGATCGCCTGGGCGTTAAGTAAAACCGGAGGACGGTTAATTACGATTGAGATCGATAAAGAGCGATGGCTTAAGGCCAAAGCTAATTTCAAAAAAGCCGGTGTCGATAAGTACATCGATGCGCGGTTGGCCGATGCTCATCAATTTGTTCCCAATCTGACCGGAACCTATGATTTTGTGTTTTGTGATGCCGATAAACATTGGTATATCAACTATTTTAAGGCAATGGATCCAAAACTGGAAACGGGAGGATGCTTCGTTGCACACAATACCGCATTCCGAATTGCCGGAATACGAACTTTTTTGGATTACGTAGAGTCGTTAAATCATTATCAGACAACTTATATTAACGAGAGCCGCTCTGGACTCTCACTGAGTTACAAGAAAAATTTAGCGGAAAAAATTTCAACAAAAAGAGGAAGAGAACTGTAATTATTTATGGGATAATTTGTTTTAACATTTCGTCTATGCTCTCTTTCGTGATGAAAAGCAGTTGTTGGTAATCGGTATTGATTATTGGCTTCCCGAAACGAAGAGATACGCGGGTTACCGGTTTTCCCATCTGTCTAAGAAAGTGCCCGGGAAAGTTGTCGTTACCAATCCAGGCATCTTTAGTGTCTTTATAATGGATGGCTGCCGGAATAACCGGAATGCCGGTTTCAGCAGCGATCTTAAAACTTCCTTTTTTAAATGCACTGGTCAACGGGCCCTGAGAAGTAGTACCCTCGGGAAAAATGATTACAGGAATATTTTGTTTAACCGTATTTTTGATCTTATTCATGGTCGATACCAAACTTTGTAAATCTGAACGGGAAACAAAAATCAGATTGGAAATTTTAGCCCCGCTCCGCATCATTGGCCAGTTTTTTAATTCAGCCTTAGCAACAAAAGCGGCCGGTGTCAGGGCAGAAAAAATGAAAATGTCGATGTAGCTTCTGTGGTTTGGCATTAGAATAAAGCGGCTGCAGTCAGGCACTTCATTTCGTTGGATCAAAATACCACAAATAGCTAATATCGTCCGGCCCCAGATTTGCATAGACCGGCGTTGCAGGCTCCTGCTGAACCCAAACAGAAGATACCAGACCAGGCCAGACAGAGCAACTATTAGGGTGACTGCCAATACTAAAATCAGACGAATCAGGGCTATCGGAAAAAAAAGTACGGTACGCATCATTTTCATTAAAATTTAGTTCAAATACTTTTTTCGAGAAATTCATACTATAATTTATACAAAAATGAAAAAAAGTCCGTTTATTCCAGAGAATCCAATATAAACTTTCTGATTTATCCGTAGTGCTTTTCTGAACTGAATGTTGTAAATTTGCCTACTCGATTCAATGTTAAACGTTTATTGCCAGGAATGAAGATTTGGAAGCTTTTATCAGGAATTCTTTTTTTTAGTCTGGGTTATCAGATTGTAAATGCCCAGGAATTAGCGGAACCATCTGAACCATCAATACCGGTTGTATCCGGTTTTTACATTGGTGGACAGGCCTCAACCAATGGATTGGGATTTCATCTGCAATACATCGTAAATAATTGGTTGACTTTGAGGTCTGGATTAGAGTCTCTTAATCTTTCACATTCATTCCTTTTTGATGAAGATGATATCTCTTACGATTCTAAGCTGACCTACAAAACCGGAGGACTTTTTTTGTTGGCAGATCTGTTTTATACCCGTGCTCTATATTTTTCGGGCGGTGTTGTTATGAACGATTTCCAGCCAAAGCTGGAGGGAATCGCAGTCAATGATCTTCAGTATGGAGATATCACCATTCCTGCAGCCCAGGTGGGTGATTTCAGCCTGATTGTAACACCGGAATGGAAGTACTCTCCATATCTGGGTTTGGGAGCAAGAAAATTGTTTGGAAAAAACCAGGGCGTCTCCTGGAATATCGAAACCGGACTCTACTATATGGGAGATCCGGATATCTACATTGAATCTACCGGATTATTAGCTCCGACTTCGGATCCTGCACTTGGCAGAGAAAAGTATCTGGAATCGCAGTTTTCTGCTTATAAGTACTACCCGGTATTAAAATTTTCGGTCGCCATACGTCTGTTTTAATTTAAAAAAAATGAAGTATGTCTAAAAATCGTATTCAAAAAATAGCCGTTCAAGCCCTGGTCTTTTCGTTTGCATTTCTGCTTTCGGGGTGTGTTAATTATCTTGATAATCCATTGAAAGATAAGGAGACCGGAGAGGATATCAATTTATTAATTCTTGATTTTAATTTTTTTAGAACCCGGATATCGGTTAAATTGATCGATGCTAAAACTGGCGAATTGGTCTCTTCAGAGGCTGTCATCCGGTTTGCCGGAGCTAACGGGAGTGATATTGTCTCCTTCGCCGGAAAGAAAAATGAGGAGCTCTACACCACCCAGGGGCAATTAGAGGTGGCAGTGGATCCCAATGTATCTATTTCGGAAGATTCTCCATTTCAGTTTGCCATTCATGTTGATGCTGCCGGTTATCATAACACATCAAAAGGAGTTCAATTCACTGCCGAAGGCAAAAAAAACATTGAATTGATTCTTAACAGTCTTCAAGACGATGAAGAGACCGAATTGGATGGAGATATGAATGTTGAAGATGGTGATACAACGTTTGTCTTTTCTGCCTTGCATCATTCGGGATTAAAATCGGTTCAACAGGAGCCACTTTACACGATTAACTATCAGATTTCCCTGCAGGATTTTTTGAAATTTAAAGATACATCCGGTAATCTTGTGTTTACATCAACAAGTGAGCTTCTCGATTTATACAATTCAGATCCCGATAATTTTGTTGCGATGTCTATCAGTAAATCGACCAATTATTTACCGGGTACCGATGTAATCGATTTGGAAGGAAAACCATTTAGTGTTCTTTTTCAGTTGCTGGAATCCGGTAATCTGGTTTCTCTTCGGGTGGGTGGAAAAACAGTTTCGGACCTGAATGGCGGAGTGATTAAATCCTGGTGTTTTTATTATGGAACCTCCGTATCCGATAGGTTTGGTTTTGCCCGTTTCGTGAATGATCGTTGGTTTCTTCAAGGGACTGAGGTTGTTTACGATCAGTTGAATTTCAGCTATATAGTTGTCAGGGCATCGGGTGAACCGCTCTGTTTGTCAGGAAGCACCATCCGCTTTACTTCTGAAGTGATTTCCAGTTTCTCAATTGATGCCGATGTATACGATGAAGCTGGCACCCGATTGACAACGCTGCACTTTAAAGGACAGTTTCCGGAGATGTTCACCGCAGAATTAGTCCCCTCAAAAGCTGTCAGGTTGGTATTTCGGAATAATAATCCTTCGTTTCAACCGATTCCTCCATTGGAGATCAGTGATTTTTGCTCGGGAAATTATGAGGTTCAGGTAATGCCGGCACCCGGTTATATTGAATATCAAATCGTACTTAAAGCCTTTTGTCCGGACAATCCCACCATTGCCGTAGCGCCTACCTATAGTGGTGAATTTAAGATCATGGAAAGCAATAATCCATGGCAGGGAGTTGATATGGTTGGCGGAGTTGTTGATCTGCTTGGGCTGCCTGGTGAAGGATATCAATTACGACTTCTTTGGGAAAACGAATGGGAGTATTCAACACTCTACACAGAGTTCGATGAGCAGGGGAATTACCTGAAGGATAGCAATTCAAAAATTCATTCTGAACGGATGGCAGATGGCCGGATTCGAATTGTAATGGAACAAAATTTCAGCCAATCGGTATGTAATGACCTGAATTGGTAGCATTAATTTCCTACACCTCCTGGCCAATGGTTACTTCATAAAATTCTGTTACCAGCGTGGGAATCATTCCCGCAGCTTCAGCAGCTTTTATGCCTAAGGGGCCATCTTCAAAAACCTGGCAAAAGGCCGGTTCAATACCTAAGAGATCAGAACATCGCAGGAATGTTTCGGGATGGGGTTTGGGATGGGTGATGTCATCGCCGGTAATTATTATCTCAAAACAGGTGTCTAATCCGATGATCTTAAGTGTTTTCATCGCCAGCCGTTTATATCCTCCGGTACCGATTGCCATAGGGAAAATTCCATGGTATTTTTTTGCCAACTCAACCACAGGGATGACAGGTCTCATTTTATGCATGATATTCTCATATTCAAGCTCTTTTAATCCGGATGTCTCTTTAGGATCCATACAGGTACCAAATTGTTCATTGAGTTTTTGAATGGTTTCGTATGCGGGTATTCCTGCCATTGCCACAAATAGATCAGGAGTGAAGACAATACCGTATGGTGACAAGACATTTTTATACGCTTGAAAATGAATTGGCATGGTGTCGGCTAATGTTCCGTCCAGGTCGAATATGAGTGCTTTTGCCTTTGGGTGGATTTCAATTTTTTTCACAAATCATCAATTTTATAAATGTTCGGCTGGCAGCTTTTGTTCGGCAAAAATATTAATCTTTTTAAAATATGAGAGACAAATTCTGCGCTTCCTTTAAAGTAACGGTTTGATTAAAAATTTTTACCACTTTTGTTGCAAAATTATGGTTATGGAAATAGATCCTGTTTTATATACGTTACCTCAATGGTTTGTTTTTGCCGGAATAATCTGTTCCGTTTATGGATGGGTGGAACATAAGCGGATATTTCGCTTACTGGGACCTCTCTTTTTTTTGCTTTTGGGCCTCTTTGCCTTATGGACTCTAATGAAAGGAGAATTTGCCCCGGTGGAGTACCTGACACCCGATGAGATTATCAGTGAGGAGATGGAAGAGCCAATGGCAAATCCGGTTCCCATTCAGGTTCAACTTTTCCCTGCCTATCTATCGTTTGTTATTTCCGGTCTCCTCGCAATTCCTGCTGCCATTTTGGAATGGAAAAACCATAGATTCCGCCTTTGGGTTATGATTTTTACCGCATTAACGGCGCTTTTTGGATTTTTTATTATTGTCGGAGCCCTTCGGAGCATCTGACCCATGAAGTAATTGTATTAATTGATGTTACGATTGCCATGTAGATTATTTTGATTTTCAGTCTTATGCTGATGTTTCACTGTACGACAACCCTTCTATGATATCAATTGTCCCGGCAATAGACTGGTATACCTTGAATTTGTTAGAAATTTGTCAAAAAACAATTCATTTTGTCAACAGGTAATCGTTTGTATTTTCTTGTTTCTTATATTGCGGCCGATTTAATATGGTAAAATAATTACGATCAAAAACGAAAGGTATGAATCCACAGGCAGAAGAACTCAATGTTGTTATCAGGCATACAAGTCCTCCGGTATTTGAAATGTTATCGGAAAAGGGGAAAGAGATATTTTTTCCAAAGAAGGGGATTCTTGGACAGACAGCCGAGGCAAAGGGCACGCGCATTAATGCAACGATTGGATCGGCGATTGAGGATGATGGTTCTCCGATGCGGCTGGAATCGATCGCATCACTTATTAACCTGGATCCATCCTTGGCTTTCCCATACGCGCCCAGCTATGGACGCCCCGATTTGCGTGCCAAATGGAAAAGCATGATATACGAAAAAAATCCCTCTCTGGGAGATGCCCCTCTGAGCCTGCCGGTGGTTACCAGTGCCCTTACCCATGGCATCAGTATGGCTGGTTATCTGTTTGTTGATTCGGGTGATGAAGTGATGGTTCCCAATCTTTTTTGGGGCAATTATAGCCTGACTCTTGCCAACGGGTTCGGGGCCCGTATGGGTAAGTTTAACCTGTTTAAAGATTCCCGACTCGATATTGACGCTTTCCAAACCAGGTTAAATGAGGGAGGAATTGGAAAAAAGATCTTGATACTGAACTTTCCAAATAATCCCAGCGGTTATTCCCCGACACAAAATGAGAATGATGCCATGGTTGAGATTATCCGGGATTCGGCCGAGCGAGGAAATAAAATTGTCTGTATTATTGATGATGCCTATTTTGGATTGGTTTACGAAGGTGGAATTGCCAGGGAAAGTATATTTGCTTCATTAGCCAACCTTCATGAAAATGTTCTGGCTGTTAAGCTCGATGGTGCGACCAAAGAGGATTATGTTTGGGGATTTCGTGTCGGATTTATAACGTTTGGCATTAAGGGAGGGAATGCGGAACTGTATACTGCCCTTGAAGCAAAAACAGCCGGTGCTATTCGGGGAAATATCTCAAACGCTGCCAATATCTCCCAGTCGCTTCTTCTTTCTGCTTATAACAGTCGTGAATATAAACGGGAGAAAGAAGAAAAATTTCATATTATGAAACAGCGCTATGACGCTGTTAAGGAGGCTCTTAAAGAGGAAAAATACCTGGAGTATTTTACTGCACTGCCGTTTAATTCCGGTTATTTTATGTGTATTCGACTGGCTGAAGGGCTTAATAGTGATGAAATCAGGCGGTTGTTAATCAGTAAATACAGCATCGGCACGATTAGTCTCGATGGGATTTTGCGGCTTGCCTTTTCTGCCGTGGCTGCTGCCGATGTCAAGGCTATGTTTGAAGGAATATATATGGCATGCAAAGAGAGCCGATAATTATCGGCTTTCATGGTATCGGGTACTGTTGCGTCAAATCTTTGTCTTAGGTTAAAAGATGTTCGTCTCTGATGATCATCAGTATGGCTGAATGGGGAAGGATGATGTATTTTTCTTTGTTGAATTCGATTTCAAATCCACTTTTACTCAAATAGATGGCAAGGTCTCCCCGGTGTGCCTGAAGAGGAACATACCGGACATTGTCCTGTTTTTGTTTCCATACTTCATCTTCTTCGGTAATTGCCGGAATTGGATAGCCGGGGCCAACTTTAACCACATAACCGCTTTGAATTACTTCACTCTCTTGCACGGTAGGCGGTAAATATAGCCCTGTTTTTGTCTTTCCCGAGGGCGTCTTTGGTTTGACTAATACACGGTCACCCACCATAATGAATTTCTCCAGGTCTTTCTCTTCTATAATCAATGACATATTTAATGATCTTTACCTCGTAAATATAAAACTTTCCAACAGGATCCACTTCGTCGCCAGGGCGCAAAGATAAAACTTAAGTGATCCTAATCGGTTACAAACGGCCATGGTTTTTTTACTAAATAAGAATAGGCATCCATTGGTGTTAGATCCAATGGACACCCATCTGAAGCAGATTTTATTACGATTAAAAGAGAACCCAATAGATGCTCTCTTTTATGAATTCGGATTTGGTTAATCCGGCTCTGTTATCCGGCCACTGAATTCCCGATCAGGAAGGTTGCTGCCAGCGCAATGATGGCATATAACTCGGGGAATACAGCCAGAATCAGCGTTTTTCCGGTCACATCGTGTCCGGAACCGATCGCGGCAATACCATTGGCACAAACCTGCCCCTGGCGTATCGCAGAAAGCATACCGACCAGTCCCAATGCCAGCCCTGCTCCAAAAACAGCAGCCGCCTGATTCCATGTGGGATTATTTAGCAGACCGAAAAAATTACTCATCAGAAAGTAACCGGCAAATCCATACAGGCCCTGGCTGCCCGGTAAGGCAGTCAACAGGATATACGAACCAAATCCATCGGGATTTTTCTTCGTTGACCCGACGGAAGCACTTCCCGCGATGGAGCATCCAAACGCACTGCCTGTTCCGGAAAGTCCGACCATCAATCCAATTCCAATGTAAGCTAAAACAATAGGATCCATTCTTGAAGTATTTAAATTGTTATTACTAATTATTCTAATTAATTCGTTGAGGTGGGCTCTGCAAAAGGTTTATATGCCTTGCCGCCACCAGAAAATCCGGCATTTTTGTAAAATTCCACAAAGGTCAACCTGATGGGGTGCACGAATGCTCCCAGGGCCGACATAAAGATCGTTATTGAGTGCCCAAACAATAAAATAAGGATCATCACCAAGGGCCCAAATATCACATGATCAGGTTTCATGTTCATGGCCATATTGTTGAATACCAGCCCGAGGATGGCACTGGAGATGCCAAGAGCAAAAAGTCGAATGTAGGAGAGAATATCACCCAGAAGCCCGGTAACCATGTTATATGTGTCCCACAGTCCAACGCCGATATTCATGAAGATATTCCGTTTCGGATGGTTCAATACGAGGATGAAGATGGCTGTTATGATCAGAAGGACTTTTTGGCTAATGGCAGAAGTATCGGAATTGATCAGATTTGTGGATTTTAATCCGTAAATGGCTCCTGAACCAATAATTAAAATTAACCATCCCAGGGTTGAGAGTGCATATTTAAACCCGTTCATCCGGGTGATATTGACAACTTTTAAAATCATTCCAAAAAGAATCTGGATAACTCCGAAGATAATGGCCAGGTTGAAAAGCTGGTTGGTATCAATCATGTAGGCTTTTATCTTTTCCAACCAGGGTATATCGGCATCAACCAGGCTGATTCCAAAGAATGTGCCTGTTAAAATCCCGAAAATAACTGTTGAGAGCCCCAGCCATTGTGCCAGATTGAGGATCGGGCGCATGGATGGTTTTTTCCATTTCATGAACTGAGCAGCGGCTATGATGATCAGTCCATAGCCTGCATCTCCTAATGAGAATCCAAAAAACATCATATAAAAGGGAGCAAAAAAGGGTACCAGGTCGAGCTCCCGGTGGTTGGGAAGATCGTATAGCTCTCCAATAACCTCGTATAGTTTTGCAAACCGGTTGTTTTTAAGTAAAATCGGGGCTTTATCCTCGGGTGTCGGTTTGTCGGAGGTAAAGAGAATCTGATTACCTTCAAGATAGGCATCCAGCGCTGCTTGGTTTGTCCCCGGCACCCATCCTTCCAGAATTTTCACTTTCCCTTCAACCTCAGCGGTAGTTTGTAACAGCGCATTCTCTTCATCCAGTAGTTGCTGTAACTCCTGACGGTAATTTTTAAGCAGGGGATTTCCAAATCCGGCTATTTGATGCAACTCCTTCTGCATCACTTCTTTTTTCGTATTTAGTGAATGCAGGTTTTTATTGACCTCTTCCAGTGAACAATCGGGTAGTTCAATGACATCAACTCCCGAAAAATCGTCGGCGGTCTGTTCCGCAATTTCAGTTCCGTTTTTTTCGACAATTACAAAATAGCAGAAGCCGTCGAGTTCTGATACCATTTCCAGGAGGTATTTTTCTTTCCATTCCGGATTAAATTGATTTTCAGGACAAGCCATAAATCGGAAGTGAATCCCCTGGTTGTGAAGATTTTTTATCTTTTCCCACTCAAAGTTACCCCATGGCAACAACTGCTTCAGCTCTTTATCGGATTGCATTTGCAGGTGATGGTTATGCTCCATCTCTTTTTCCAGGCTTTTTAGCCGGTTAAAAACCTCTTCCCCGTTGCTAAATTCATGATTTTTGCCGAATGATTCCGGCTCGAGGGACTCCAGTTTTAAGATGGCTTTGTCCACTTCAGCCAAATGGCGAAAAATCTCCTGCATTTCATGGGTGGGTTCACTTTTTTTTGTGTTGATATGAACCACTCCGATTTTCCGGATATCTTTCAGAAACTGGTTATACGCAGCGTGGTAAACTAAAAATGCATATTTATACATCGGAACAATCATGCCTCTACCTCCTGTCTCTGTTTATCCTGTCTGTCTTTTACAATTTTTTGCGCCGACTTCGACAGGTTGTCCTGGTCTTCAAGGAACCGTTTGATTTTTCTTATGGCATCTTCAAAACCAGGAATCTGTACCTTTTCATAAAGGTTCACTTTTTGAGTGGTTTTTTTCCTGGCAAAGTCTAACAACTCCATTTTTTTCAGATAGACCTCTCTTTCAATGGCAATTTCTGCCAGTTTCTGAACAATGGCCATTCCTTCCGGAAACCATACCGGTTGATTGAACAGGTTTCCGGTATTGGTTTCAAAATGAATTTTCTCTAACACCGGTGTAAAGACTCCGGCAATTTTTTTTGAAGAGAGTTCAACATCTTTGATTTGCACCAGGCTTTGGTCGAACTCACCCCACAAACGGGC
>CAZILU010000044.1:0-7631 GCA_964540165.1 uncultured Mariniphaga sp. | reverse complement strand
ATTCACACTTAATTCACCCATCCGTTCACTCTGCAAACGGGCCATTTTTTTATAGGTGCTAATTTTGTCTGAATAGGCGTTTCCAAGAGTTGTTGCCTGATCTTTTGCTCTTTTCACCTCTACGCGCAATGCTGACTCCTTATTTTTCAGGGTGGGCAATGCCCTCTCACGAACCTTCAGTTGTTTATCCAGTCCCTGCAGTGCGGTTTTATTATATTGAAATTTTATGGCCACGAAATTTCGCTTATTACGGTTAACTTATTTGATTAACGTTTTTTTCTTACTCTTTCCAGTATTTAGTCATCAGGTTCTCTTTGATGGCTACTTCGGCTCTTTTAAAATGCTTTCCAAACAGCTCCCAGGTGATGTCGAGCATGGTATTGGTATCTACGTTGACATCAATGGCCAGGATCGATTCTGAATACTCTTTGGCAAATTTTAGTGTTCGCTCATCGTAGTCGGTCAGATCGAATCCGTTTTCCAGTTTTGTCTTTGCGTTGGCAGCGTCGGCATAGAGTCTGATGGCAGAATTCATCACTTGCGGATGATCTTCGCGGGTTTGTTTCCCTATGACCAGCTGTTTCAGGCGTGAAAGTGAACGGAACGGGTCAACAATAACTTTTCCGATTTCAGAGTCTCGTCGCAGAAATAATTGACCTTCAGTGATGTATCCGGTGTTGTCGGGTATGGCGTGGGTAATGTCACCACCCGAAAGGGTTGTTACAGCGATGATGGTGATTGAGCCGCCATCGGGAAATTGTACGGCTTTTTCATAGATGCGGGCCAGATCGGAATAGAGAGATCCGGGCATGCTGTCTTTTGAGGGAATCTGGTCCATACGGTTTGAAACGATGCTGAGTGCATCGGCAAAGAGGGTCATATCGGTTAATAAAACCAGAACACTCTCGTTTTTGTCAACGGCGAAGTATTCGGCGGCAGTGAGTGCCATATCGGGTACCAAAAGCCTTTCTACCGGGGGATTCTCGGTCGTATTTACAAAGCTGACGATCCGGTCTAATGCTCCGGCCTGGTCAAAAACATTTTTAAAATAGAGGTAGTCGTCATTGGTTAGCCCCATGCCACCCAAAATGATTTTATCGGTTTTGGCGCGAAGGGCAACCATGGCCATCACCTGGTTGTAGGGCTGATCGGGATCGGCAAAGAATGGAATTTTCTGACCCGATACCAGGGTGTTATTCAGGTCGATGCCGGCAATTCCGGTGGCAATCAGGTTTGAGGGTTGTTCTCTTCGCACCGGGTTTACTGAGGGGCTTCCAATATCGCGAATCTCTCCCTGAATTTCGGGCCCGCCATCGATGGGGTCTCCGAACGCATTGAAGAAGCGCCCGGCCAACTCGTCACTTACTTTTAACTGGGGAGGTCTTCCAAGAAAACGAACCTCTGAGTTGGTGGGAATACCTTCGGTTCCTTCAAATATCTGCAGAGTGATCTCGTCTCCAATAATTTTCACCACCTGAGCCAACCTCCCATTAACACGGGCAATCTCGTCATAACCAACGCCACGGGCTTTAAGCGTTACCGTAGCTTTTGTAATGTTTGTCAGTTTCGTATATATCTTTTGAAATGCCTGGCTTTCCATCGTATTTTTTTTTCGGGATAAATAATGGTCAAATTTTCTAAATGGCTTGTCTTTTTAACAACTCATCCAGGGTTTTCTCATGATCGAGGAATTTTTCCGATTGAAACTCGGAGTAGTTCATCTGTTTGAACTCATTAATTACCTCTTTAAAGTAGGACCCAACCTCCTCAAAATGGTTAAATGAATAGTTGTTGTTGATAACATCGAGCACTTTTGAAAGCATAAATTGCTGTCTTTTCATGGGTGTTGATGCATCTATTTTATCAAATGCATCCTGCTGTAAAATCACAAAGTCAATCAATTCTGCTTTCCAGAAAGTTTCATGAAAGCCGATGGGAACGCCGTCGTCACCCAGGATATTGATCTGCTCCATTGCCTCTTTTCCGCGCAGCAGAATATCTTTGGCCCGGTTCACCTCCGATAGCCAGTTGTCACCCACATTCTTTGTCAGATTCTCCTGGACTTCAGGATATTCAAGGTATTTTGAGTAGCTGTCGATCGGATCGATGGCCGGGTATCGTTTACTGTCGGCCCGGGCCTGACTGAGGCCATAGAAACAACGGGCAGCTTTTCTGGTACTTTCGGTTACCGGCTCTTTCAGGTTTCCCCCGGCCGGTGAAACAGTCCCTATGAAGGTAATCGATCCTGTTTTTCCATTATTAAGATAGGTAAATCCGGCGCGTGAGTAAAAGTTCGAGATAACGGCCGAAAGGTCCATGGGAAATGCATCCGGTCCGGGAAGCTCTTCGAGGCGGTTTGACATTTCGCGAAGAGCTTGTGCCCATCGCGATGTGGAGTCGGCCATCAGAAGTACCCGGAGCCCCATTGCACGGTAATATTCACCGATGGTCATCGCTGTATATACCGATGCCTCGCGGGCGGCAACGGGCATATTGGATGTGTTGGCAATAATAATGGTTCTTTCGATCAGCTTTTTCCCGGTGCGGGGATCTTCCAATTCGGGAAACTCAGAAAAGATCTCAACCACTTCGTTGGCACGTTCACCACAGGCAGCAATAATGACAATATCAGCCTCGGCCTGTTTGGAAATGGCATGTTGCAAAACGGTTTTTCCGGTGCCAAAAGGGCCGGGGATAAATCCGGTACCCCCTTCGGTAATGGGATTAAGGGTATCCATACATCGTACGCCCGTTTCAAGCAGTTTGAAAGGCCTGGGTTTATCTTTATACGCACCGATGGCAATCTTCACAGGCCACCTCTGAACCATGGTCAGCGGTATTTCAGTGCCGTTTGTGTCAAGGACGACGGCAACCTGATGATCAACCGTATATTGACCTTCGCCGACGATCTTTTTAACCGTATAGTTGCCTTTCATTTTAAAGGGAACCATGATTTTATGAGGCTGATCGTTTTCGTTAACCTCACCAAGCCAGTCACCTGCTTTTACCTCATCTTCAGCCTTCACTAACGGTTTGAAGTGCCATTCTTTTTCCCTGTCGAGAGGATCGGTGTATTCTCCCCGCTTTAAAAAGATCCCATCCATTTTGTCGAGATCGTTCTGAAGACCATCGTAGTTTTTGGATAATATCCCCGGACCCAGCGTTACCTCCAGCATGTGCCCCTGAAATTCTGCCTCAGATCCGGGAATTAAACCGCGAGTGCTTTCAAAAACCTGGACATAGGCAATACTGCCTACCACCTTGATCACCTCAGCCATCAGCCGTTCTGACCCCAGACTGATAAAACAGATCTCATTTTGGGCAACCGGCCCTTCAATCTCTACCATCACGAGGTTGGATACGATTCCAACGACCTTGCCTTTTGTTCTATTTTCTTTTTCCATATGTTATTGCGAATTCTTCAGGAAATTCAAAATGTGTTTGTAATGCTTCCAGTAATTGCTTGAATGCCAGTTGGCCTTTGTCGCTGTCTAATTGGTGCCAGCGTTCAACGATGAAGAGTTTCAGAAGAAAGCCTAAAATCTTTTCAATGGTGAAGTAGTTGAAAAAGGTTGATTCATCGATGAACTGCCAGGTCAGGTTGTCGAGCCTCAACTCCCGTTCTAACAGATTCTCAATTTCAAAAATCTGAACCATCTGCTCGATATCTCCAACCTCATTTGCCAGACCAAAATCTCTTGTCCTGCTTCTCTTCAAGGCATACGTAATATCATCATCTCCAATTAGTGCCTCATCGAAGGGTATATTGTGTTTCCGCCCGTTCAGGGCCAACATAATATTGGATCTGTTTTTTTTGTAAGTTCCAAATTCAGCGATAAAATCATTGCCTGTATGATTCAGTAACTCATGCCATTTTTCTGTGAGGAACCTGTTGGCTGAGGCTTTGGAGTATGCCTCTTCATCCTGGTGGTAATTTTCAATGATTTCAATGAAATATGGTGGAAAATCGGAGGTGTCTGTTAATTCAGTCTGTTTTTTGTCGACAAAACGCTCCAGTAATTCGCGGGGAAAGTTCCCAAGCTCATTCCATTGAAATTGATTTTCAAAAAGAAGGTTTAACAGGTTTTCATGATCGCCTGGCAGAAAGAAAAGCTGAACCCATTTATAATCGGATGAGTCTAACTCTTCCTGCAGGTAATCGCGCAACCTGACCGATGACAACTCAATTTTTTTATCATCCGGTGTCAGGTCGGGCAGGCCGGCAACCAGGCTGTAATAGTTTTTGTTTCTCATTGGCTCTCTTCAAAAAGCAGTTGGCTGGTTTTGGGGCGCAGGTATCCCTTCAGAAAGTTGATGAAATCTTCATCGGTAAAACTGATCTGGTAACTTCCATCGGCAGGACCGATCTTAAAACCGGATTTGATTTTTTGAGTGAACGATACCTTCATTCCCTGATTAAGCTCGCTGGCCAGGTTATTTTTAAAGTACTGCTCCATTTGAGTTCGTTGTTGTTCTGATAAAATAACTTGAAAATCAGTACTTTCCGTTTTTGACCAGCCCCTTACTACCTCCGTTATCAACTGTTGAAGATAGGCCTGATTGGCAAATAGTTCATCGACCGATGGCTCTATTACTTTCATTGAAATGAGGGAAGTGATCTCTTGCTTTAGGGCCGACACTGCCTGTCCAAAGGTCATTTTAATTTCTGAGTCAACCTGCTTTTTTAACTCCATGGCTTTACTTTGAGCATTAGCCATAACTTTATCTGCCTCCCTTCGAGCCTCCTTCTCAATGGAGGAAGCTCTCTTTTTTGCATCATCCAGAATCGTATCGGCCTCCTCCCTGGCTTTTTGAATGCCTTCGTTATAAATGGTCTCAGTTAATTGTTGAATTTTCGAATTCATATATGTCTGTTATTATAATTCTGCTTTTTCTGTTCCTTTTTTATTTGTATTTCAAAGTTGTAACTGCTCTAAAATCTGAAGTAACGCTTATTTTTCGGAAAATCGTAAATTTACTAACAAGATTTTAATTCTATGGAAGAAAAACAGGTGTAATTGTATGTTTTATGTCGCACAATATGTTTTTATGTTTTTTTAATTTTTTAATTGTTTTTGGAAAACTGTTTTTAAGATCTTTTTTGTGTTTGGGTTGTAATCTACATATAACCAATTGTTTGTTATTTTAAGTTTATGCCTGTTTGAAGGAATTATTTAATTGAATTTTGAATTGAATCAGACTTTTCTGTCTTTTAATATTGGCTTAACGTTGCTTCTGATTTTCAAAAGAACGTAGTTTTTAGTGAAAAATTTTTTAAAATTTTTTGTATAAAAAGTTGTAGATTTAGCCTTGGTTTTAAAATGATATTGATCGAATTTGGATGTCAATTTTATTGTGAAGCTCTTTTTATTAAAACAAGAAGTATAATAATCCGGAGAAGTCTATGGTCAGGAATGAGTGCAACACACCGAAAGTTAAAATTACATAAAACGAGCATGACGAATTTTGACACAAACGAATACAATTAAAAATTGGAAATTAAAAATGAAAAATGGAAGAACCAGCGGAGATGCGAAATTGCGTGAATGAACCTTCGGAGGAGGTTCCATATCTGTAGAAGCGAATTAACACCACCCGGTACAACCATCGGGCCATTTAATAGAGATGAGATACACGAACTGAAAATTTAATTATGAAAACAACAAGACGAAATTTTTTAAAGGCTGGGAGTATTGCGCTGACCGGAATGGCTCTGATGCCGGGTTTAGCATGTCAGGGAAGGAAAAGGTCGATCGTTACCGCGTTGCAGTTATACAGTGTCAGAGACGACATGCGCCGCGATCCTTTGGGGACATTGACACAATTGGCAGAGATGGGTTATACTCATGTGGAACATGCCAATTATGTGGATCAGAAATTTTATGGCTGGAGTGCTTCGGAATTTCGTAAGGTACTTGATGATCTGGGGTTGAAGATGCCATCGGGTCATACCGTATTGCGAGGAAGTCATTGGGATGATTCAACGAAGGATTTTACCGATGAGTGGAAGAAGTTGGTGGAAGATGCGGCTTATATGGGGCAGGAGTACGTTATAAGTCCATCGTTGGAAGGAGGTATCCGAAAAGATTACGATAAGTTTGTCTCATTTGTTGAGGTTTTTAATCGTTGTGGCGAGTTGTGTAAGCAGTCTGGGATGCGGTTTGGGTATCATAATCACGATTTTGAATTCAGTGAATCGCTAAATGGAGAGATGTTGTTCGATCTGATTATGCAGAATACAGATCCAGATAAGGTTGTTCTTCAGCTTGACATGGGGAATATGTACATTGCCGGTGCCTTGGCAAAAGATGTTTTAAGCAAGTATCCAGGTCGTTATGACAACATTCATGTTAAAGACATGATCAAGGTTGATTCGGCAAAGGGATTTGAAAGTACTGTTTTGGGTGAAGGGTTGATTGATTCAAAGGAGGTAACCGATCTTGCCCGGGATATGGGATCCCGGCTTTTTATTATCGAACAGGAGGCATATCAGGGCAGAACGCCACTCGATTGCATGAAAATGAATTATGAAATTATGAAAGGCTGGGGGTATATTTCATAACTCCAACTGTTTTAATAATTATAAAATTGAATTTGTTTGCAACGATCTGTTATTTGATATCAATTAAAATCAAATAACAGATCGATTTGCATTCCCCTGGTTTTTAATTTCTTTTTCTCATTTCTTCGAAAAACATAAACGACTCCGTATTCTTCGGAACGTTGCCTTTTTTGGGAGGGCGTCAGCTCTTTGTCATCCTCTTCAATCTCATTCCACAGGCGACTGATGAACTCGTTGGTATCTTTTCTTAGTTTTTGAATTTTTTCAAATGAGCGCAAGGAATTTCTTTTGAGATTGGATTGGAAAACAGCGGTTTCGTTAAAATCTTCCACATTAACCCGAACCAGTGCAATGGATGGGTTATAGATCGGACTGCCCCCGCGCTCCATTCGTTTCTGCTCTCCTGCGATGATTTTTTTACCCCAATCCAAAACTTCCTGTTCTGTATTAAGGGAAGGAAGCTTTTTGTCTGTACCATCCAGCTGATAGAATGTTAAAACTTCTTCTTTAAGTTCTTCTCTTTCAATATTCATAAAAAGAACCTGAATAAAATGGGAGATATACAATTTTGCCTTTTCAAAGGCTGCTTTATATTTAACGTTTTTTTCCGACTCAATTTTTAAATCCAATTCGTGGTGCCTAAGATGGTTTTCAAACCGCGATTTTATTTCCATTAGTTCCAACAACGTTTTTTTTGAGAAAGCCAGTTGCTCAGAACTATTTTCTTCAGTCATCTTTAGAGCAGCTTCCAGGGCCCGAAGCCTTGCTTTATCCGTAGTGGGCAAACGACGATATGGCATTTTTATCATTTTTTAAGTTATGCGAAGTTAATTTTTTTTGATGCGGAGAGGCATTGTTCGCACTTTTAATTATACACATGCGATTGTGAATAACAGTATGTTTTTTTTATTATATAGGCTGAAAAATCTTTCCAATCCCTCGTTGATCCGTAAATGACCGCCGTGCTTGGAAAAAATTGTCTGCTTTTCGTTATTTTTACCCCATGCAGAGAAGGATGAAACGAGCATGACATTTATGACACAAACGAATACAATTAAAAATTAAAAAT
>CAZILU010000043.1:0-22843 GCA_964540165.1 uncultured Mariniphaga sp. | reverse complement strand
ACGCAAGCGTATTTCGTATAATTTGTGGCAAAATCCTGCCATGCTCGTTTCATCTGTTGTTGAAAAAATATAATTTCATTTGTTTGATATAAAGTGAAGAAAGACATAAATAATATACGAAAAAGCATAAAGGGCATAAGCTCGGAAGTGTTGAAGGGCGAAAACTACTCTATGGATGATTTCGCTAGAATCATTCTTAACTATCCGGCGATGATAGTTCCTTCTGTGCAAGGCTTGTTTCAGCTATAAATACTTTTACTATAATCTCAAAAAAGGAACATCAAAAATATCAGTGATTATATTCCTCTTTTGACCTTAAATGGAAATATAAAGAGGGGAAAATTGTTTATGGCGAAATACTGAATCACATCATCCAAAAAGTAGTAACGGTCAGTGCCCAACCAACTCAAAAAATGAAGGAGTTTATCGCAAAATCAGAAGTACCACACTAAAAGGGACAAGTCAGGAGCAAATAAATATTTCTTTCAAGGATCATTTAAAAACAGGAAGGGGAGAAGTTCAACAACTTCTCCCCTAAATCTAATAACTCCTCCAGAACGGAGTAGTAAAACATTCAACTATTTCTTTAAGAATCAAACGAAGTGCTAATATAAGATTTTTTTTTTAAAACACGAGTCTGTTTGATCGTTTTTTTTGTTAGCCGGATAAGGATATCAGACCAGTCCCTGTGCCATCATGGCGTTGGCCACCTTTACGAAGCCGGCGATGTTGGCTCCTCTGACATAGTTGATGAATCCGTCTTCCTCTTTCCCATGTTGGACGCACATGGCGTGGATGTTTGTCATGATATCTTTCAGCTTTTCATCGACCTCTTCGCGGGTCCAGGCCAGTCGCATGCTGTTCTGTGACATTTCGAGGCCGGAAACGGCGACACCGCCTGCATTGGCTGCTTTGCCCGGAGCATAAAGAATTTTTGCATCGAGAAACATATGTTCAGCATCGTAGGTTGAGGGCATATTGGCACCTTCGGCTACGGCAATACATCCGTTTTTCAAAAGCGTTTTGGCATCATCACCACTGATCTCGTTTTGCGTTGCGCATGGGAGCGCCACATCGCATTTAATGCCCCAGGGGCGTCTGTTTTCATAATAGACAGCACCTTCATATTGATCAACGTACTCTTTGATTCTTCCTCTATAGACGTTTTTCAGGAGTTTGACGTATTCCAGTTTTTCGCGATCAATACCATCGGGATCGTAGATGGTACCGTTGGAGTCGGACAGGCTTACCGGTTTTCCACCCATGTCGAGTACTTTTTCAACGGCATATTGGGCAACGTTACCGGAACCTGAAATAACGACTGTTTTCCCTTTGATGCTGTCGCCACGCAGATTGAGCATCTCTTCGGCAAAATAGACCGTTCCATAACCTGTCGCTTCCGGCCGGATCAGCGATCCGCCCCAGCCGATTCCTTTGCCGGTGAAAACGCCTGTGAATTCGTTCCGGATTCGTTTATATTGACCAAACATAAACCCGATCTCACGGCCGCCAACACCAATATCGCCGGCAGGGACATCGGTGTCTGGTCCAATATGACGCGAAAGTTCCGTCATAAAGCTCTGGCAGAAACGCATCACTTCATTGTCCGATTTTCCTTTAGGATCGAAATCTGATCCTCCCTTTCCTCCGCCCATCGGCAGTGATGTGAGGCTGTTTTTCAATACCTGCTCAAATGCCAGGAATTTGAAAATGTTCAGGTTGACCGTCGGATGAAACCGCAATCCTCCTTTGTAGGGGCCAATAGCGCTGTTCATTTCAATACGGTAGCCGCGGTTAATGTGGATGTTGCCACCGTCGTCTGTCCAGGGAACCCTGAAAATAATCACTCGTTCCGGCTCAACCATACGTTCCAGAATTTTCGACTGAATGTAGCGGGGATTTTTAATCATAAACGGTGCCAGTGTCTCTACAACTTCAAGAACCGCCTGATGAAACTCTTTCTCTCCCGGATTTTTAGCTTTAACATAAGCCATAAAATCCTCTGTAAACTGTTTTGGATCTTTTAAATTCATACACATATATATTTTAGTCTGTTGTCCGCATGTTATTCCCGCCGTTTCTCATTCTTAAATGAATCGGTATGGTATGGATTCATTTTTTTTTTGCATTACACAAATGTATGATAAACGAAAGATTTTTTTACAAACTGAAAGTGAATAAGGGATAAAAAATTACATTTTTTTAATTTTAGCTCATTTTTGTGCGCTTTTTCTTTTTTAAAATAAATATTATGCCCCTGTTTAATTTGAATTGCGATTGATTTTTTTAATTATATTTCCAGTCCGGTATTTGATTGACCGGGTGATATCAGGGATCAATCCCTGGTGATGATTGGTTTTTGACCGGGAGAGCCGGGATTGTTAACCAATTTATTTGGGACTCAATTTGAACGGAACTACGGATTAAACAAGTATTTAAAGCTCATTGAATTTAAAAAAAATGTCATGTTATATAAAGGCAGGAGACAGAGTTCCAATATAGAAGACCGAAGAGGTGGCGGAACCGCCCGGAAGGTTGGAGTCAGCGGAGGGATTTTTACGGTCATTGCCCTGGTTGCTTATGTTTTGTTGGGTGGAGATCCGCAAATGGCGTTACGTTTTTTGCAGTCGGGACAGGGAGGCACGGAAACGGTTTCTGAATATCAGCCAACGGCTCATGAGCAGGAGCTGGCCGAGTTTGTTGGTGTTGTATTGGCTGATACTGAGGATGTCTGGAATAAATTATTCTCAGAAATGGGTGTTCAATACCGGGAACCCAGGCTGGTGCTGTTTAGCGGACAGGTCAACTCTGCCTGTGGCTTCTCAAGTTCGGCTACCGGTCCTTTTTATTGTCCGGGCGATGACCGGGTGTACATCGATCTGCTGTTTTTGGAACAACTGCAGAAGCGGTTGGGTGCGCAGGGCGATTTTGCCGTGGCATACATTATAGCCCATGAAGTGGGGCACCATGTGCAGAAGCTGGTTGGTACGCTTGATGAGGTGCACTCTCTGCAGCAACGGTTGAGCAGAACAGAGGCGAATGAGATGACGGTCCGGTTGGAGCTGCAAGCCGATTTCTATGCGGGCATTTGGGCGCATCATGCCCAGAAGATGAAGAATATTCTTGAGGCGGGAGATATCGAAGAGGCGATGAATGCTGCCGAAGCGGTTGGCGATGACCGAATTCAGATGCAATCGCAGGGCTATGTGGTTCCCGACTCCTTTACGCACGGGACCTCTGCCCAACGAATGACCTGGTTTAAAAAGGGCTTTCATAGCGGTGATATCCGGTTGGGAAATACCTTCGACCAAAATGCCCTGTGAAATATTGATATTTTTTGAGGTCCCACACAGCAATTTCTATGGTATTATAATCCACCTGATTCGTAGACATCTGAATATGGATGGCCTAAAGCATTAGGTATGCCTTGTTGACAAATCCTGTGGTATCACGGAAAATGGTGCGGATTGATCCGGTACCGGCCATTTTTCATATGCTCCTGCCTGGTATTTTTTTTCCTGTTTATGGCATTTCTGAAAAAAAATAATATCTTTAAAGGTGAATTTGTATTATGATTAATTATTTTTAAATACTTATAACGTAATGTCGGGTATCTGGAAATGATTAAAAATCAGATTATTTTTACGATGAATAAGTATTTTCGGGATATCTGTGAGGAGATAAATGATGGCTGTTAGCCTATTGTTAACTAAATAATATTTATTATGGCAAAAAAGATTTCAGAAATTGAAGGAATTGGACCTGTTTATGCTGAAAAGCTGGAGAAGGCAGGCGTAAAAACGGTTGAAGCGTTATTGGAAGCGGGAGCGACGAAGGCAGGGCGGAAAAAGCTGGCTGCCGATTCAGGCGTTGATGAAGGGAAGATCCTTGACTGGGTCAATATGGCCGATCTTTTCCGCATCAAGGGGATAGCTTCGCAGTTTGCTGAGTTGTTAAAAGCTGCCGGTGTTGATACGGTAAAGGAGTTGAGAAACCGCAATGCTGAAAATCTGTATGAAAAGCTGGTTGAGGTACAGGAGCAGAAGAAGATTACCAAAGCTGTGCCGGCACTGAAACAGGTTGCTGATTTTATTGAGCAGGCCAAAGCTTTGGCCCCGGTGGTTACTTATTAAGAGGCAATAGTTAGATTTGATAAAAGGCGCTTTTTTTAGCGCTTTTTTTTTGCCCATGCGGAATCAATGCCGGCACCAATCATTTTTCTTATCTTTGCCGTTTTTTAAGGGATTTAATTGAAACATTGGCAGGCATGGAATACAATTTTGCAGAAATTGAACCCCAGTGGCAGCGATACTGGGATGAGAATAAGACATTTAAAACCGTTGATGATTTTACGAAGCCGAAGTATTATATTCTTGATATGTTCCCTTATCCTTCGGGCTCCGGACTGCATGTTGGTCATCCGGAAGGTTATACCGCCACCGATATTTTAAGCCGGTATAAACGGATGAGAGGATTCAATGTGCTTCATCCGATGGGTTACGACGCCTTTGGTCTTCCTGCAGAGCAGTATGCCATGCAAACCGGCACTCATCCGGCGGTAACCACGAATAAGAATTGCGATAATTTCCGAAGGCAGATCAAGGCGATCGGATTGAGTTACGACTGGGACCGTGAAATAAATACCACCGATCCGCACTACTATCAGTGGACTCAATGGATTTTCAAGAAGCTGTACAATACCTGGTTTGATCCGGAGCAGCAAAAAGGGAGGCCTGTGTCGGAGCTGCCAATTCCGGAGGAGATAAAAGCGCAAGGGGGGATCGCTGTACAGAACTACGTGGCTGAAAAACGTTTGGCATACTATGCGAACGCACAGGTATGGTGGTGCGATACGTGTAAAACGGTGTGTGCCAATGAAGAGGTATTAACCGATGGATCGCATGAGAAGTGCGGGAATCCGGTGATCAGAAAAAATTTAAAGCAGTGGTTGCTGCGGATTCCCCATTATGCCGAACGGTTGTTGCAGGGATTGGATACGCTGGATTGGCCGGCCGGTGTCATCGATATGCAGAAGAACTGGATTGGGAAATCAACCGGAGCCGAGATCGATTTCCAACTGGATGGTTTGGATACCACGCTGCGCGTATATACCACCCGTCCCGATACGCTGTTTGGTGCAACCTATATGGTTATTGCTCCGGAGCATCCTTTGGTTCAGTCGATCACCATACCGGATAGAAAAGACGATGTAGAGAAATACATTCAGGCGGCGGCTTTAAAATCGGATTTAGACCGCACCGATCTTGCCAAAGATAAAACCGGGGTTTTTACCGGGCGGTATGCCATCAATCCGGCAAACAACCGGTTAATTCCGGTGTGGATCGCCGACTATGTACTGATGGGTTACGGAACCGGTGCTATTATGGCGGTTCCGGCGCATGACACCCGTGATTTTGATTTTGCCCGTACCTTCCGGATCCCCATTGTATGTATATTGGATCCTCGTGAAGTTGATGGACGGGAGGAAATTCTGGCCGGAAATCGATGCTGGACTGAGGATGGCATTTATATCAACTCATGTAGCAGTGACACAGGCCTTGATATTAATGGGCTGAACAAAGAGGCCGGAATCCGGAAAACCATTGAGTGGTTAGAGGAGCGAAGTATTGGGAGTGCTACGGTGAATTACAAAATGCGTGATTGGTTATTCAGTCGCCAGCGCTATTGGGGAGAGCCGTTCCCTGTGATTCACTGGGAAGATGGCGAAGTGTCGCTTATCGATGATGAGGAGTTACCGCTGTTGTTGCCCGATCTGGAGAAGTTCACGCCGGGTGATTCGGGTGAATCACCCCTGTCGAATGCCCATGAATGGCTGACGGTGACGGATAAAAATGGCCGGAAGGGGCGGAGGGAGACCAATACAATGCCTCAGTGGGCAGGTTCGTGCTGGTACTATCTTCGCTTTATCGACCCGTTGAACCATCAGGCAATTTTTGATACGGCAAAAGAGCAGTACTGGATGCCGGTCGATCTCTATATCGGGGGTGCTGAACATGCGGTTTTACATCTGCTCTACTCCCGTTTCTGGCATAAAGTGCTCTTCGATCTGGGGATTGTCTCTACCGATGAACCGTTTCAAAAACTTTTTAATCAGGGGATGATTCTGGCTTTTGCATACGAAACAGCTACCGGAGCTAAAGTTACTTCCGACCTGGTTGAGGAGCGCGACGGGAAGTATTACCATACGGCTACCGGCGAGGAGTTAAAGCAGATCGTTGCTAAAATGTCAAAATCATTAAAAAATGTGGTGAACCCCGACGATGTGATTGACCGGTATGGTGCTGATTCGCTGCGGCTTTACGAAATGTTTATGGGGCCGTTAGATGAGCGAAAACCATGGGCCGAAAACGGGGTTAAGGGGGTATTCAATTTTCTTAGCCGGGTCTGTCGGTTTTTTACTGATCTGCAGAATATCACCGATGGTACTGAAGATGTTGAGGTGTTGAAGTTGTTGCATCAAACCATTCAAAAGGTGCAAACGGATATTGAAAACCTGAAGTTCAACACCGGCATTTCTGCCCTGATGGTTTTTAATAATCTGGCTATTAAGAAGGGAAGGGTCACCAAAAAGAGCGCAGAAACGTTTGCATTGATCCTGGCCCCGTTCGCACCGCACCTGGCTGAAGAGTTGTGGCATCTTTATGGTCATAAAGAGTCACTGGCTTATGAGACGTGGCCTGAGGTTGATGAACAGCTGCTGAAGGAGGAATCTTTTGAATATCCGGTATCGTTTAACGGGAAAGTGCGCTTTAAGATTGAGCTTCCGGCCGATTCATCCCGGCAGGAAGCCGAGCAGGCAGTGCTTTTCGATCTGAAGGCAAAAAAATGGACTGATGGCAAGACCATACGGAAATTCATCTTTGTTCCCAATAAGATTATCAATGTTGTTGTTAACTAATTGACGGCGGAGTATCTTTTTGTTGTACCTTTGGATTTGAGCCGGTTACATTAATTTTTTTGATATGAAAAATTCATGGGCATTTATTTTAGGGATTTCAATCATTTTAGCCTTTAGCGTCTGGGGGTGGTTTTTTTATCAGTCGCGCCAGGTGCAGCAGACGGTTCGTGTCATCGGATACGGCACTGAAGAGTTTGACAGTGATATTGTCAAATGGTCGGTCAGTTTTTCGGAGCGGGTATCGTTGACGGGCACGCGTGAAGGATATCGGATTATGGCTCAAAAGTTGAAAAATTTTCAGGATCTCTGGGGGCAAACGGGTATCAAGGCTTCAGAGTTCAAAGTGTTTCCGGTTAACGTAAACCGGGAGTATGGCCAGGGGGGTCATATTGGTTATACACTCGATCAGCGGATCTATATCGTTACGAATGAGATTGAGAAGGTAGAGCAGTTGGCCATTGATCCCAGCCGGTTTGTTGAGAGTGGCGTCACCTTTGACAACTCCACTATGGAGTTTTTTAGCAGTGAAATTGAGGAGATCAAGAAGAAGTTGTTGGGCCAGGCTACCCAGAATGCTTACGAGCGTGCCCGGGAGATCACCTCTACCACCGACCTGGAGGTGGATAAGCTGATCTCTGCACGGGCCGGGGTATTCCAAATTACGGAGCCCTATTCGACCGAAATTTCCGGTTATGGCATCCACAATACCAGCTCTGTCCGGAAGAATATTAAGGTTACCGTATCGGCAGAGTACACCTTAAAATAGCCGGTTTATATGAGGCTTTTTCTTCGCAGCTCCCAAAAACAACGGGCCGTTGCCTCGATATCAACCGAGGCATTGTGTGCTTCGTCAAAACCAACGCCAAATAGTGTTTTATGAAGTTCGGCAAGTTTTGGCCACTTATATCCATATGGGCCGGGGATGCGGCAAATGTTTGTAGCGGCCTGCATGGTGCATATTTTTCTTTTTGATGAGAAGCTGGTACGGATGTTTTTCCGGATGAATTCCGCGCCAATAATTTTTTCATCAAAGCTGATGTTGTGGGCGACCAGGGTGTCAGCCCGTTCAATTTCCTGATTAAAAGCATTCAATACCATGGTTAGGTCATCTCCTTCGCGCTGGGCTCTTTCGGTTGTGATTCCGTGTATTTTGGATACATCGTAGGGGATGATATAATTTTCCGGTTTTATGATGTGTTCATTTACAGAAAGACGGTTCCCCTGGCCGTCAAAAAGTATCCAGGCGATCTGAACCATTCGTGGCCAGTTGTTCAGGTCGGTTACCGGTGCTTTCCAGTTCCGGGGCAACCCCGTGGTTTCGGTGTCAAAAAAGAGATACATGGTTTCAGGTATTATTTTTGGGTTTAATTTTTAGTTTTTGTCCAATAGAGAGCCGGGCCCCATTCGGGAGGTTGTTCAGGCGCAAGATCTCTTCTGCCGATATTCCGGCATGTTTTTTAGCGATATCCCACAGGGTATCTCCGTTTTTTACGGTATAGTATTCGAAATTGGGATCTGCGATACTCTCCTGCCTGCTTGGTTTTGCGGGGGCAGATGATTTGCCGATGGAAGCCTGTTTTTGTTCGAAGGTCATTCCGTTGATCTTTTCAAACCGCTCTTTTTGGTCTTCAGGAACATAAACAGCCAGTTTTTGTCCTGCACGGATCAGGTTCCGATGGATATTATTCCAGTATTTCAGATCGTTTGATCGAACATGGAACCAGGAAGATATAAAGCCGATGTTATCGCCGGACTTAACGGTGTACACAATTTTTGCTTTCCCTTTAACATCGTCCGGATTAAAATAGGAAGCTGATTCGTTTACCGGATTTACCAGGGTATTGTTTGGGAAGTATTTTTCGCGCTCGTAGGCAAAAATGGTTGTATCCTGATCGATGAATGCGGTTATCTTTTCAATGGGAAGAACCAGTGGGTAGGGTTTTTCGGGTTTTGCCGGAATGACATCGCGCCGGTACATGGGATTGAGGGTTCGGAGCAACTCCTTTTCGAGGTTAAGTGTTGCCTCTAACTGATTAAAATGGAGGTATTTTTGTATTTTGATGGTATCTGTTTTCAGGGGAAGCTGCGGCAAGCGAGGGTGCAGGTTATGTTCTTTATAGAAATTCATGACGTATGTAACCGCTATGAACGCCGGCACATAGCCTCTTGTCTCTCTGGGCAACCGGTAGTAAATTTCCCAGTAATTTGTTTTGTTTCCTGATCGCTGGATGGCACGGTTTACATTTCCCGGACCACAATTATAGGCGGCAATAGCCAGAAACCAGTCGTTGTATGTGCGATAGAGCGTTTGCAGGTACCGAACCGCTGCATCGGTCGATCGGTCCGGATCGCGGCGCTCATCAACGAAGCTGGTTATATCAAGGCCCATCTGTTTTCCGGTACCGTACATAAATTGCCACAGTCCGTTGGCTCCGGCTCTTGACATCGCTTTAGGATTCAATGCCGATTCAATGACTGGCAAATACTTTAGCTCCAGGGGCATTTGATAGCGGTCGAGCGTCTCCTCAAACAGTGGAAAATAGTAAGCCGACAATCCCAGCATTGCCTCTACCAGGTCCCTTCGTTTTTCGGTGTACAGTTCGATGAAATTTCTGACCACATTGTTGTAGGATAGATCGATGACCTGCTGAATTTCCTGCAGCCGGGCTATGTAAACCGAATCGGGCAGATTCGTGGGATAGGATTCGGTATCTTCTTCGGCTGTTGATCCGGATTGAAAAAAGTGATCGACATACCAGGAGTTTATCAGGCTGTCCATTTTCTCTGAAAAGAGTTCATTCAGGTTTTCGTCCGGCGTTGCGGGGGTGTCTGTTGTCAGCGTGTCAATCCCGGCAATCCGTTTCAGATCATCTGATCCGATGAAGGAGACCGAATCGGCATCTATAATACCGGCATCCGGAATATCAGAGGGCAGAACCATCCCTGTTTCTGCCTCCTGGGCAGAGAGGATCAATCCGGATATTACGAACAACAGCGTTGAAAGGAGTGTTCCCAGACGTTTCAACATATTTTAAAATTTAAAACTAAGATTAACACAATAAATATAACTGTTATCGACATTTCTCAGGGTGGGTTGCCATTTCATGGTTAAGTCATCGCTGATGTCGAAATCAAAAAAGTGAGCATCTACACTGGCATCAATAATGTTCAATCCGTAAAACCCGATGATGCTGATAATGAGCAGATCCCGATTTCTGCGGTAGTAGTCTTGCTGTTTTATCAAAGCGGTCTTCAGGTTGTTAAACTGGGTAGGGTTATTCAGATCATAGTTGTTTCTTCGTACCGCTTCAATTTTCAGGTAATCCTGTGTAGCCGGATCAGTATCAACCAGGTGTTTATAGCCTGTTTTAAAGAGCTGGTAATTGTCGTTATTCCAGTCGATAAAATAGCCAATGGTTCCAAAACCAATATAGATCAGGGGAATTTTCCAGTATTTTTTATTGTATGCCTGTCCCAGTCCCGGAAGAATTGCTGAATAGATGGTGGCTTTTTTGGGAGAGTGCACCAGTTCCGGAATCTGTACGGATTCTGCTGCCGGCGCCTGTAATGTGTCGGCCTCTATCGACTGAGCCTTCAGCGATGCAGCCGCGACCATCAGTGCAACGATCCAAAAAAATTTTAATCCATGACCTTTCTCAATCACCCTGCTTAAATTTTTCCAAAACTAAGAATTCCTGTCGACAGAAATTCAGCAGTTCATCATTTACCTCTGTTTTTCAATTATTTTAACAATTTGCTCTAACTCTTTTTCCGATGCAAAAGGAATGACCACCTTTCCTTTGCCTTGTTCATCGACGCTTAGTTTAACTTTCACACCCAATGCTTTTCCGATTTTTCCTTTAAAGCTGGTAAATATTTCCGGTAATTTTTTGACCTGTTGTGTTGTCAGATTGTTTTTTTGTTCGTTATGATTTCTTACGAGCTCTTCCACTTTTCGAACGGAATATCCATATTTGACAACCTGTTCAAATATTGCCTCCTGGGTTGCGGCATCATTGATGTTGATCAGGGCACGAGCGTGTCCCATAGTTATCTCCTTATCGCGCAATGCTTTTTGGATGATTGCCGGAAGCTTTAATAGGCGCAGGTAGTTTGCGATGGTTGATCTCTTTTTACCAACCCGGCTGCTGAGGTCCTCCTGGGTGAATTCAAGTTCTTCTAACAGGCGTTGATAACTTAGCGCGATTTCGATGGCATCCAGGTCTTCCCGTTGGATATTTTCGACCAGTGCCATTTCGAGCATACCATCATCTTTTGCCTGGCGAATATAAGACGGGATGGTTGTCAGTCCGGCCATTTGCGCAGCACGGAAGCGCCGCTCCCCGGCAATGATCTGGTATTTTTCAGGGCCTGTTTTTCTCAGGGTGATGGGTTGGATCAATCCCAGTTCCCGGATGGAGGCTGCCAGCTCTTCCAGCGACTCTATGTCAAAATTAGAGCGTGGTTGAAAGGGGTTGGCTTCGATTTTGCTCAGTTCCACTTCGTTCATGCCGGCCTGCTTCATCTTCTCGGCATCATCAATCAATGCGCCCAATCCTCTGCCAAGTACATTCCTTTTTACCATAGCCAAAATTAATTGTTAATGATTTTATTCTCCTGTGCAATTTGGGTTAGTCCGTTTCGTTGAAGGATCTCTCTGGCCAGGTTCATGTGGTTGATGGCTCCCCGTGAGCTGGCGTCGTAGAGAATGACCGGTTTCCCGTAGCTGGGGGCTTCGCTTAGTTTCACGTTGCGTTGAATGACTGTTTCAAACACCATGTCCTGAAAATGGTGTTTTACCTCTTCATAAACCTGGTTGGAGAGGTTTAGGCGTGAGTCGAACATGGTGAGCAGGAATCCCTCAATTTCGAGTTCAGGATTTAGCCGGTTCTGTATTATCTTAATGGTATTGAGTAATTTTCCCAATCCTTCCAGGGCAAAGTACTCGCACTGTACCGGTATAATAACCGAATCGGAGGCTGTCAGGGCATTAACGGTGATCAGTCCCAGCGACGGAGAGCAGTCGATAAAGATAAAATCGTAGCGCTCTTTTAGTATGCTGATGGTATTTCTCAGAACCTTTTCTCTGTTGGGCAGATTGAGCATTTCGATTTCAGCGCCTACCAGGTCGATGTGGGATGGAATAAGATCGAGGTTTTCGATTTCCGTTTTGAGGATTACCTTTTCCGGATTGATTTCATCTATAATGCACTCGTAGATGCTCGACTGAACGTTTTTTACGTCAAAGCCGAATCCTGACGTAGCATTTGCCTGTGGATCAGCATCAATGATCAGTACTTTCTGTTCCAATACGGCAAGACTGGCAGCCAGGTTAATGGTGGTGGTTGTTTTTCCAACGCCTCCTTTTTGATTGGCTAAAGAGATGATTTTTCCCATCAGTTATTCCATTTTTTTTTGAATGGTTTCAAAATTAACAAAATGCCCCTAATATGATTAAGGAATTTTTCGACAACGTTCGTTAGTAACTGGTTAATGTGTTGGTATTGAGGTTGTGTGTCGTTTATAATTTTTGCTTTTTCATGAGCTGGATCAGTTGGTTTTTGTTTACCGGAACCACACCCAGGTTTTCGCAAACCAGTCCGCCGGCAATGTTTGAAATGAGCGCCATTATTTTTGGCGAAAGTCCTGCCGCCATGGCAAGGCTGGCTACGCTGATGACCGAATCACCGGCACCGGAAACATCGGCAATATGCCTGATGACGGCGGGGTAGTATTGCTCTTTGATCCCATTGCTCAGAAAGACACCCAATTCAGAGAGTGTGATGAAGATAAGCTTGAAGTTCTGTCGCTCTTTGATGGCGTGGGCGGCCTGACGAAGTGCTTCCAGGTCTCCTTTTTTGAGTGGCAGGCCGGTACCATCGACAAACTCTTTGAAGTTGGGTTTAAAGAGGTCAATATTTTTATAACAACTGAAGTTACGTTTTTTTGGATCAACGGCGGTTGGAATCCCTTTTTCACGGGCCATCCGGTTAATTTCGGCGAAGAGGCTGGGAGTGATAACCCCTTTATCGTAATCAACAAAAATGATCACATCGATTTTATGGGTTTCCAGCTCTTTGCGAATGCCATTTATAATTCTCTGTTCCAGCGCTGTGTCTATGAACTCGGTGGACTCTTCGTCAACCCGGGCAATGTGCTGGCCTTTCCCAATGATACGGCTTTTAACGGTGGTAATCCGGGTAGGATCTACAAAGATGCCATAATCGGGCAGGTTGTTTTTGGCGATCATCTTCTTAAATTTCTTCCCCTTATCATCGTTTCCCACCACAGAGAAGAGCACAGGAAGAGCACCCAGTGCCTGAAGATTTAAAGACACGTTTGCTGCTCCGCCAAGGCGGCTCTCTCGTTGATTCACCGATACGATGGGAATCGGGGCTTCCGGAGAAACCCGTTCAACCTTACCCCACAGGTAGGTGTCTACCATAGCATCGCCGATCACAACAGCCCGCATTTGGCTGAATTTTTCAAATATCTGATCTACTTCTTGTCCGTTCACCCGGTATATTTAAAAAAGACAAAACTATAAAAATTTGGGAATCCAAAAAAGAACCCCCGACAGATTTATCGGAATAATGAATAATACCATGATTATGCGGGATCTACATCGATGTTTATCAGGCAGCCGCTGTTCTCTTTTTGGCGCTTTACGAAATCGATCTGATTGAGAATATCTGTTTTTAGCTGATTCAACGGTGCTTTTGGATTCATTTTAAGCCAGATTTCCTTTTGATACCACAGCTGAATTCTGCTTACCAGCGGGTATTCGGGCCCCAGCACGAGTAACAGCCGGTTCTTTTTCACCTGTTGGGCTAACAGGTTGGCAGCCCGGTCAACGGTTTCCGGGTTTTTATGTTTTACGGTTAATTTGATCAAACGATCATGTGGCGGATATCGAAAAAGTTCTCTTTCCATCATCTGCTCTTTGTAAAAAGTCTGATAGTCTTGATGCAGAATGAGCTGAAATATAGGGTGATTGGGTTGAGTGGTTTGTATGACAACCTTCCCCCGGTGGTGTTTCCTTCCGGCCCGTCCGCTCACCTGGGATATGAGCTGAAAGGCTCTTTCATGGGCTCTGAAGTCGGGGAAGTTGATGAGTGAATCGGCATCGACGATTCCGACTACCCGTACATGCTCAAAGTTAAGGCCTTTGGTAACCATCTGGGTTCCAATTAGAATGTCTGTTTTTCGGAGTTCGAGGTTTCGGATGATTTTTTCAAATGCATTGGCCGAACGGGTTGTGTCTAAGTCCATTCGGGCAATGGCCGTCCCCGGGAAGAGGATTTTTAGTTCATCCTCTATCTTTTCGGTTCCGAAACCACGGGTAGTCACTCCTGGCGATCCACATTCGTGGCAAATCTCCGGCAGCGCCGTGCTATAGCCACAATAGTGGCAGTTCAGCCTCGCGTTATATTTGTGATAGGTGAGGCTGACATCGCAATTTTTGCATTTTGGGATCCAGCCGCATGCGTTACACCGGACATAGGGAGCATATCCTCTCCGGTTTTGAAAAAGGATCACCTGTTCGTGGTTTTTCAGTGCCTCCTCAATGTGCTGAAACAGTTCCGGGGTTAATACCGATATCATCTGCTTTTTTTTCTCCGCCCGCGCGACATCGGCAATGATCATCTCCGGAAGCTCCAGCTCTGAATGCCTTTTAGTGAGGGATACCAATCCGTACTTTCCGTTTTGTGTGTTATGATAACTTTCAAGGGATGGGGTTGCCGTGCCTAATACGATGTGGGCAGTGTGCTGTTTTGCTAATACAACAGCCATGTCGCGGGCGTGGTATCTGGGGGTGGGATCGAACTGTTTATAGGAGTTTTCGTGCTCTTCGTCCACCACCACCAGGCCCAGGTCAGTAAACGGAAGGAAGAGTGCTGAACGGGCTCCCAGAACGATCTGGTATCCTTTTTCCGGGGAAGTGCGAAACGCCAGCACTCTTCTCCAGATCTCCACCCGTTCCTGGCTGTTGAGGCGTGAGTGGTAGATGCCCGTTTTGGATCCGAAAACCGATTTTAACCGTTGAATAATCTGTGTTGTCAGGGCAATTTCCGGCAGGAGGTAGAGAACCTGTCTCCCTTTTTTTATCATCTCATCCATCAGGTGGATATAGATTTCGGTTTTTCCACTGGCTGTAATGCCGTGAATCAGAGTTACCTGATCTTTTTGAAAGCAGTTTTTTATCTCCATCAATGCTTTTTGCTGGTCACTGTTCAACAGGGTGAGCTCAGCCTGCTGCACCTCCTTCTCTTCAATTCGTGACAGCGGTTGCCGGAAGGTTTGCAATATCTTTTTGTTGATCAGTCCCTTTAGCGCAGTTTCGCTGCAGCCGGTCGACTTGAGGATCTTTTTTTTAGGCCATTGGTTTGTATGTAACGGAATTTCATCATTGAGCTGTTCAAGAATAGAGAGCATCAGCGTCTCTTGTTTCTTTGCCTTTTTTAGCGAGTTGATGGCTGTAAGCAGGGCATCTAATGTTTTGACTTTTGGGTGGATCCGGATTTGGGTTTCGGTTTTGGGCTGGTATTTGGTGTTGAACTGCTCATCAACGCGGATGACATTCTTTTCCAGAAGCGATTTAAATGCGGTATAGGAGAATCGATTGCCCGCCCGCTTTTGCAGCTCATCGAGCGTTAGATTTTCGCTGTTCAGCAGGTCGATTAAGAGGTGCTCCTTTTCAGAAAGGAGCAACGCTTCCTCTGATCCGGTCAGGGATACGGTCGATTTGCTCTCCAGTTTTAGTCCGGAGGGCAGCGCAGCTTTAAAGATATCACCCAGCGCAGCACAGTAATAACCGGCCATCCATTTCCAAAGCTCCAGGTTTTTGGGCAGCACGACCGGTTCTTCATCAAGAAGCTGAATTATCTCTTTGGGTTTTATCTGTTCGGGATGATGTGTTGAGAGGGATAGCACCAGGGCAGCGTAATATTTTTTGACACCGAACTGAACCACTACGCGTTGTCCCGGGCCGATGGATCGCTGCAGGTGTTCCGGCACGCGATAGGTGTATGCATTGTGCAATGGCAGCGGAAGAGTGACCTGTGCATACATTTCGGGCATGGATATTCTCTTTGATTTTTTACAAAGGAACAAAAATTATTGATCATCCAATCCCGGAGTGAGTCGTGGATTTAAAGGTGACGAGGGATCTCCTCCCGGTGATGGTAACACAATCGAATGGTTTTCTTATGCCTGGTACGTTTGGGTAACCCAGTCGGCGACCTCCTCCATCAGCCAGTTTGGGGTGGAGGTTGCACCACAGATGCCGACTGATTCCACGTTTGTAAACCAGGAGGGATCGATCTCATCGGTGCGGGAGATATGGAATGTCCGGGGATTCTCCTCCTTGCAGATGGTGAATAAATAGAGTCCGTTGGAACTTTTGTGACCGGCGACAAAAAGGATGAGGTCGAAGTTTTTTACAAACTGTTTCAGATGGGGTACCCGGTTCGATACCTGCCGGCAGATGGAGTCTTTAACCTCTACCGGCACTCCCGGTTTCATGTTGGATTTGATTTTTTCGGCAATGGCGTAAAAATCTTCGACTCGCTTGGTTGTTTGTGAATAGAGAGATACCGGTCGGGAGAAATCGATCCGGGATGTGTCGTCGATGCTCTCTAATACGATGGCCTGGTTTCCGATCTGACCATCAAGGCCGATGATTTCGGCATGCCCTTTTTTGCCATAAATGACGACCTGCCCGTTTGATCCCTGGTTTTTCTCCCAGGATCCCTTGATTTTTTCCTGCAGGGTAAGAACCACCGGACAGGTGGCATCGATCAGTTCGATGTTATTTTCGCGGGCATGTTGATAGGTTTCGGGAGGTTCTCCATGGGCACGGATCAACACTTTGCAATCCTTCATCCGGAAATACTCCTCTCGTGTAATGGATTGAAGCCCTGATTTCTCTAATCGTTCTACCTCCATGCCATTATGAACAATGTCGCCCAGGCAATATAATTTATCGGAATATTTTAATTCGGTTTCGGCTGATTTGATGGCTTTTATGACGCCAAAACAGAAGCCGGAACGTTTGTCGATTTCAACCTTCATCTTCTTCGATTATCTCTTGTGCTTTTTTTAAACTCCATAAAAGTTGCTCTTCTCTGGTCAGATAGCTGTTGTCTAAAATAACGGCATCGCCGGCCTTTTTAAGCGGACTTACAGCCCTTTCCGAGTCAATCGTATCGCGCTCTTCAACGTTTTTTAATATCTCTTCCATGTTTACAGATACCCCTTTCTCCATCAACTCCCGGTACCGGCGCTGTGCTCTGATTTCGGGAGAGGCGGTCATGAAAATCTTTAGTTCAGCGTTGGGGAAAACAACGGTGCCAATATCCCGGCCATCCATGACGATGCCTTTGTCTTTTCCGTTTTCCCGTTGTTGACGTACCAACTCCTGACGTACTTCAGCCAGTGTACTGATGGGACTGACGTTTTGGGAAACCTCCATTTTCCGGATCTCTGCTTCAATATTTTCACCGTTGAGGTAGGTTGTATTTTGCTCTTCTTTCTGATCCCATTGAAAGGTGATTTTCATATTTTTCAGTCCGGCAACGACTTTTTCTGCATCGGGTATGCCGTTAACGATCCATCCATTGCGCAGGGCATGCAGTGTTACTGCCCGGTACATGGCGCCACTGTCGATGTATATGTAACCCAGGGCACGGGCCAGCGATTTGGCCAGGGTACTTTTCCCGCACGATGAGTGTCCGTCGATAGCGATTACGATCTTTTTTTTGGCCATATTTTTTAAGATTTAGGACAAAGATAAGGGTTTTTTAAATCAGACACAAATGTCTTTTATTAAAACTGATCATTGAGGTTGATGGCCAGGGAGAAGAGGTTGGAAGAGCCGGCTAAATGGAATCGGGAAGTGGCAAAATCGAGTCGAAACCGATTGATTTTCAGTCCGAATCCCAGGGATAATCCAACGGTAGAGAGTTTCTCATCGAATTTAAGTTCCTGTCGTCGCTGGTAGTTATAGCCTGCGCGGATGGAGAAATTTTGGGTTGGGAGGACCTCCATTCCCAGCACGGTGTGTCTCATGATCTGTTTAAAGAAGCTTTCATCGCGCAGGGACCAGGTTTCGAGCGATGGTTGCCGGTCCGATTCACTCCAGGCCAGGTCCCAATGGGTGAGATGCTGCATGGTCAGTGAAAAGATAAGCGGGGCATGTTTCAGTTTTTTACTGATGCCGGCCTGCAGGTTAAAGGGGATAGGCTCCCGGTTGCCATCTTCGTAGTAGGTGGTGATTTGTCCGCCCAGATTTTTGGCAACCACAGCGAAATGCGTCAGGCTGTCTTTGCTACGGTAAGTAAGCCCCAGGTCGGAGGCGACGCCTATGGACCGGTAGCTTTCGAAGATGGAGAAGACCGGCTTCAGCGTTGCTCCGTACCGAAGTCTTCCATAGCTGTTTGAATAGATGATGTTGCCGGCATATTCAGCCGCTTTGAAGTAGGTGCCGGTCAGTTCGCCCTGTTCGGTTGCATTTTTAAACTCACCGTAGTTGATGTACTGGACGCCGATGGCGAAGGTGCCGGCCTGCTTAAAGCTTCGGGCAATGGAGGCGTAGCCATAGTTGACGTCCATGAAGTAGTTGACGTAGTTCACCAGGAGTTGGTTGTGCATCCCCGGGTGCAACAGGGCCGGATTATGGAAAGGCAGGTTGAGATCGGAGGTGTCGGACAGGGCTATTTGCGTACCCCCCAATGCAGCGATCCGGGCTGAGTTGGTCAGCTCCAGAAACTGGTAGGTAGTTTCACCGCCGATCTGTGCTTTTCCTGAATAGGCGGAGAGAGCGATATAAAAAAGAATAATAAATTTTTTCCGCATTCGTTTTTCTATATCCGATAAAACGTCAAAGATATTGAAATATTACGTAACCGTTGTTCTTCATGATATATCGGATTTGTTTTTTGTGTTGGCTTTGGCTTGGTTTTAGATTTCTTTCACTCCGTAATCAGCGTCTGTCTGTAAAGTCAGCTGATGGCGTTATGCGTGCCCTTAAAATGGTTGTTTTAAATATCAAACGGCATCTTCTATTGGCTTAGATTAGTTCAAATTTGTATGAGGGTACCACATGGATGGTATAACCGTTTGTAAGAATTTTATCGGTTTGGTCCATGGTTACGATTAACCCTTGGGTAAGATTGAAAAACTGAAGGGCTGCAATCAACCCGTTTATTTCCCTTTCCTGATTGTCGCCGTTTAACTCGTAGCAAACCTGAATTGCAGAATAATCTTCATTTTTTTGAACGATAAAATCGCATTCTGAGTTTCCATCGGAATAATACCAGATTTTTCTGGTTTTTCGCCGTATGTTCCAGTAGACAACATTTTCAAATTTTCTGCCTAAATCTTTTGATGCAGAGATCGATGCCACATTGATTAATCCATTGTCAATCACATATATTTTTTTCTCCGACAACATTTGTCCTTTAACTGACCACGAAAAACGGGGAATGAGGTTTACCAGATAACTTGATTCGAAATAGGACAAGTATTCCAGGACTGTTGATGAAGATTTAACTCCGATTACCCCGGTAAGTTTACTGGGACTTACGGGTTTTGCTGTATTTGAAATCACATACACACAGAGCTTTTTAAGACCAGAAATATCGCGGATGGAATATCGGGCAGCAATATCACGATAGAGAATATCTTCGAGCAGGAAGCCTAACAATTCGCTGTTTCCGGTTTTGAGATATTCAGGAAATCCTCCTGTCTGAATATAGGAAAGATAACTTTCCTTATTGTGCTTGAAAGAAAAGAACAAGCAATATTCGTGGTAGCTGAACGGAAAAAGCTCTTTGGTAATATGCCTGCCGGTTAAATGGGTGCCTAACTCAATGCTCAGCATACGGGCATTTGAACCGGTAATGATTACTCTGACTGATTGATCCAGTTTCTGCCTGACATAGAGTTCCCACCCGTCAATGATCTGAATTTCATCAAAAAATAATATTTTCTTCCTGCTTTCTATGATCAACTCATCCAGTAAAATAAAATCGTTGGCTGAGAATTGATATAGCCTGATATCAGCAAAATTGAAATAAAACACATCGTCAACTTCATTTCTTACATACTGATGAAGCAAAACACTTTTACCGCAGCGCCTAATCCCGGAAATGACAAGGGCGTGACTCTTTGTGACGGGTAACAACGCTAACAGCTCTCTGTCGATACCGAATTCAAAGGAGAAGAGTGTCTCTTTTTGCTCATTTGCAACAGCTTGAATTTCAGAATATTTCATCTCATTAAAATAGTTTGTTTTCTAAGGCATGAGATGGAACTCCCATAATTTTAATCTTGCTCGTTTGTGACAAGAATCGCCATGGGTGTTTCATCTAATTAAATTTTCAGTTCATATACATCTTCTCAACAAATACTTCTACCGGTTTCATCTCGTTTCCCCGGCCCGATGGGACTCCCATAAGCTTTAATTTTTCTCGTTTGTGTCATAAAACGTTATGGTCATTTCATTCGAATGATATATGTTGTTTCTATAGACTTAATTAATACAATACAAATGTAATAATTATTTCGTTACTAACCAAATATTTTTACAAGTATGTTTTTTTTCATGCATCTGCTTCGTTTCTAACTCCTTGAAATAATAAACGATGTTTGGGATTTGATACCTTGCAACTACACCAGACTAAACGCATGCATTAAGCAGATTAGTGCTTTTTATAACTTATTGTCTATACATTTAACTGTTCTAATTTTCTGTATTTAGCCGGGGTGTAGTTTGTGTATTTTTTGAACATTCTGGAAAAATATTGTGCATTTTTAAAATTGGTCTCTTCAACGATTTGATCGATGGTGAGTTCAGTGGATAATAAGAGGAATTGTGATTTTTCGATTCGTTTCCGGATAATAAATTCGTTGGGAGAGACACCAAGAACGGATTTGAAAACGCGGGAAAAATGATCGTTAGACAAGCAGGCCATTTTTGCCAGGCAGTCAATTCTTATGTCGTTGTGCAGGTTTTGATGGATATTTTGGAGGATATCATGAAAATTGAATTTCAGAAATGTCGTCTGATTTATTTTGGAGCTGCAATCGATAAAGCCGGAAAACAGCTGTTGAATAATCGATTCGGTTTCGAGTTTTTGACACATTGCACAATAGGATGGTTTTTTGTTCATCCAGGGCTTTGTCTGATAGACCTGTGGATCGTGGTGAGGGAGTTCAAGGCCGGGATTTAATTCAAGGAGCCGGTAAAACAGCAGTTTGCTGAGATTTGTAGCCGGAATCTTATTCTTAACTGAAAATAGGTTATAGATGGTCAATCCGTTTCCCATTTCTGATCTGAAATGGACATATATGTGTTCAAGGCCCGGGCCAAAGTAGTAGCTGTGGTGGACGAAGCTGGGGAAAAGATAAAGATATCCGGCTTCCAGGACGATGGTTTGATTACCGGCAACGACGTGTCCATTGCCCTGTGTAATCAGGTACATTCGGGAATAGGGACTGACAATATCGGGATATTCCTCCTGCTTTGAAAATTGCAGCCAGGCAATATTCTTTAGTTCAAAGTAAATATTTATATTGCTGTCGTTAAGAGTCATTTTGATTAGTTATTAACGATTTGTGAAACAAAGATAGTTGAATTAAAAAGATAAATTGTCGGATAAGTATAAAATAATACATAAAAATGGATACACGAAAGCGTACTAATACCCTGACACTAAAAGCATCAGGTATTATTTTTATTTTGGTTCTGCTGATGACGCCATGTTATGAGTTGTTCTCTCAGGTTGATGAAAGTCAATTGGTTAAAGATCAGCATGCCCAAATTGGGGCAGGCGAAGAGGAGAGTAAAGAACATACACTCCATCCCGATGCCCAGTGGTATCCGGATGCCGGATTCGGATTGTTCCTTCACTGGGGAATCTCATCGGTTCGTGCGATGAATATCTCCTGGCCTATGATACCCGGGAGGCCGTTGGGTGTAACACGCATTGAAGATCAGCAGGAGCGTGAACGGATTATCCGTGAAATGGATTACAATCTGAATGGCTTGAGACCTGAAATATCGCCACTTGAGTATTGGTATATGGCCAAAGATTTTAATCCGGATGATTACCACCCGGAAGCGTGATTAATCCCCGCATGCATGGGACCGGCGATTTTATAACCTATGAACGGCATTTGCCCGAAGAGCGTCCGGAAGAGATACGCTGGGCCGAGTTTTGTAATCCATGGAATGGAAACTGGCCTTATGTAGAACGTCCCTACAAATCGTTGGGATATGTACTGGGTGAACTGGTGACGAGCAGGGCCTGGGGCATCAATTATCTGCTGGGGATTGGACCGATGGCCAGTGGTGATCTGGCACCTGAAGCATATGAGAATATGCAGAAAGCCGGTGAATGGATGAAGAAAAACCGCGAAGCCGTTTACGCTGTCCGGCCACTTCCGATCAATGAAGAGGCATCGGTGTTGGCTTCGTCAAATAGGAATAAACGATACCTCTACCTGGTGCCCCGGTTTAAAGACAACAGCACCTCCGACACGGATCTTCTTCCCAATGAAGATATGGTTGTCTCCCTGAAAGGAGTACCGGAACCTTCGGGTGTGGTGTTTTTAGCCAATAGCAGAAAATTGAACTATGTATATGCTGAAAACGATTCGGTCGTGACCATTCGGGTGCCGGCAACCGACAGGAGTAATCTGGTCGATGTGATTTGTGTGACCTTTCCATAGCCCTGGCAGATGTTTTTTAAACTTTCTATTCTCATGAGTGGCTGACCATAAGGTCTGCTGACTGTGTTTCGCTTGCCCTAAAAATGATCATTTCCGTAAAGTAATAGTACACTTTTCGGACTTCGCGGGCCTTGTCAGCGAACTTTCTAAATCCGATTACTGGTTTTAGCGATAGACGCTAATTGAATT
>CAZILU010000042.1:0-23022 GCA_964540165.1 uncultured Mariniphaga sp. | reverse complement strand
TGATAAGATGGAAACAGGAGGAGGAGATGCCATGAAAAATGGCATAAGTTCAGGAAAGAGAGAGGGGATGCCACGTCGGACAGCCCTCAAAGCCCTTGCCGGAATCCCTGTGTTGGGATTTATGGGATTTCAGGTAATGAAAAAATCAAATTACGACACGGAAAAACGCAGCAGGGTCATTAAAGAGCTGGGTCTTGATACTATTGAGTTTCCTCAATCCGATTATGGCACAGGGAAAACCCCGTCCGATGTTATTCGGTTGGGAATAATTGGTTTTGGTACGAGGGCAAAAAACCTGTCGAATGCGATTGGTTATATGCACCCCGATGATACCATTGACCGGCAAAAAAGGGGGAATTTGGGTAATTGGATGTCACAGGAATACCTGGGCGCTGCCATAACTGGTATTTGTGACGTTTATGATGTGCACGCTGAAAATGGTCTTGCAACCGCCCAAAATGATGTTCGTCCCGGTGGTGATATAGCGCCAAAGCTACCGGTTAAAAGGTATCGTACCTATCAGGAGATGCTGGCCGATAAGGATATTGATGCGGTAGTGATTGCCACACCCGACCATCACCATGCGCGTATTGCCATGGAAGCAGCCAGGGCCGGGAAACATGTCTATAGTGAGAAGAGTCCCGCGCTGCATGAAGATGAACTTTATGAGCTCTATGATACGATTAAGGGAAGTAATATTGTATACCAGCTGGGGCATCAGATCACTCAGAGCACCGTATTTCAGCAGGCAAAGGAGATTATCAAGCGAGGGCTTCTTGGCAAGATTACCCTGATTGAGACCACGACCAACCGGAATACGGCGAATGGGGCGTGGATCAGGCACCTGGACGCTAAGGGTAACCTTAAACCGGGCGATGAAAAGAGCATCGACTGGATGCAGTGGCTGGGAACGGCACCCTATGTTCCTTTTAGCGTTGAGAGGTTTTATAGTTGGACTCAATGGTTTGATTATGACCATGGTATGATTGGGCAACTTTTTACCCATGAGTACGATGCCGTAAATCAGTTATTGAATATTGGCATTCCAAAATCGGTGGCTTCCTCGGGGGGCATCTATTACTGGAAAGATAACCGTGAGATGCCCGATTCTCTGCACTGCACGTTTGAATATCCTCAGCACGAACTGACCTTGTTATACAGCGGGAACCTGATGTCGAGCCGGAGTCGTGGCAGGGTATTTATGGGGAATGACGCCTCCATGGAGTTGGGAAACAATGCCATTATTACGGCCGACAGGAACTCAACGCGGTATGCCGATGCCATCAAATCCGGTGTCATTGATACCAGTGCTCCAATGATTTCGTTTAATCCGAATGCCGGTCAGATCGATGCCGTTACCTCTGCTTCAGAACGCTATTATGCAGCCAGAGGGCTGACTACAACTTCCGTAAACGGCAGGAATGTGGATGTTACCCACCTTCATGTTAGGGAGTGGCTCAACTGCATTAGAAATGGCGGAACGCCAAGTACGAATATTGAAAAGGCATTTCAGGAGGGAGTGACCTGTATAATGGCCCATAAATCATACGTCGAAAAACGTGTGGTAGAGTGGAACGAGGCTGAGAGAAAGATTGTTTAAAAATTGCATTCTATTGACAGGATTGTCGTTTTTTGTTCCGGTAATTTGCCATGTCAGTTGCGGTGGTAAAGTACGGAACACAGAAATTGAGCGTTTTGTATTTAAAAACGAAAAATGAAGATTATGAAAAAGATGAATAATTATTTAAAGATCAGTTTACATGTTTTAATCATGTTGTTTATTACAAATAGTACCTTGAGAGCTCAGGAAACCATTTATGGACTTCACTATTACGATCATCAGCCTGTTTCGGTTGAAGTACAGGATGGAAAGATTGTTCAGATTACCCGGCTGGAAAAATTGCCGGCAGGAACACCCGAACTGTTCATCGCTCCTGGCTTTTTTGACAACCAGATTAATGGTTTTGCCGGTGTCTCTTTTGCATTTGGCGACAGTGATCTGACGCCGGAGGGGATAGAGAAAGCTACGCGTGAATTGTGGCGTTTTGGAGTTACCACCTATTTGCCGACACTGACTACAAACAGTACGGAAGTTTTATCACGCAATTTTGCGCTTTTGGCTGAAGCCATGAAGTCGGAGAAGTTGTTGGGTTCGATTCCCGGATTCCATTTGGAGGGGCCCTATATCAATCCGGAAGACGGATACCGCGGGGCTCACCCCAAAGATTATGTGATGTTGCCCGATTGGGATCATTTCATGAAGTTGTACAAAGCCTCAGATGAGAAGATCCTGCAGATTACGATTGCTCCTGAGATGGAAGGCGCATTGGATTTCATTTCGAAATGTTCAGAAAATGGCATAGTAGTGGCTCTGGGCCATCACAATGCCGATATGGCAACCGTTACCGCAGCCATCGATCGTGGAGCAAAAATAGCCACTCACTTAGGGAATGGTGCTGCCAACATGATCAATCGCCATAGGAATCCATTCTGGTCGCAGCTCTCTGATGACCGCCTTTCCATTAGTATTATCGGAGACAGCTTTCATCTTCTGCCCGAAGAGATTAAAACATTTTACAAAGCAAAAGGTGTAGATAAAACCATTATTACCTCCGATGTTACTCATTATGCGGCGTTGGAACCGGGGATTTTTAAAACCGCTACCGGAGAAACCATTGAGCTTACCAAAGACGGCATGCTTCGATTTCCTGCTCAGAATGTGCTATATGGATCGGCATCACCCATCACCAAAGGCGTTGGTTTTGTGATGAAGGTTACCGGTTGCACCCTGGCCGAGTCGGTTCAGATGGCCAGTACTAATCCGGCAAATCTTTACGGCTTGAATGATCGTGGTTTGCTTGAACCCGGGAAGCGGGCTGATCTGGTTCTTTTCTCCCTGGAAGATTATCAGGTGCAGGTTAAGAAAACTTACGTGAAGGGGAAATTGGTTTTTGGAGACAAATAGAAGGAGTTTTAAACGTGTAATGTGAAACAAATGGGTAATATATTTAAAAAGATTGGTGTTGCTTTGGCTCTGGTCGGACCGGGACTGTTTTTGATCGGCTATAACATCGGAACCGGTAGTGTAACTACCATGGCAAAGACCGGTGCAGAGCATGGCATGGAGCTCTTCTGGGCGCTTGTGTTGTCCTGTATCTTTACGTTTGTGTTGATGGTTGCCTATGGAAAAGTTACCCTGGTGACCGGTAAAACAGCTCTGAATAATATCAAAAGTGAGTTTAAGTTTGGTTGGATTTTGGCACTCTATATTTTAATTGCCCTGATCATTGGAGAACTCTTAGCTCTTATGGGAGTCATGGGTATCGTGGCCGACCTTCTTCAGGAAGGAATCCGTTTGATGTTTAATGACCTAATCGTTAGTCGTTTTTCGATTATTTTAATTCTTGCCATAGGACTCCTGATCTTGCTTTGGTTTGGACAGTACAAAACATTTGAGAAAGTTCTGACCGTTTTTGTAATCTTTATGGGGCTATCCTTCATCGTGGTGTTTTTTATGGTAAAACCCGACTTCTCCGTGATTGCCAAAGGATTGATTCCCGGAATTCCGGACACTCCCGGCGCTATGGGATTGATTGCGGCTATTGCTGGAACGACTTGCTCCGCCGCTGTTTTTATCATGAGAAGTACCGTGGTGGCTGAAAAAGGATGGGGGGTTAAAAACCTAAAGGATGAGAAAAGAGACTCCTTTGTATCTGCTGCCATGATGCTTTTTTTGAGCGGTGTTATTATGGCTGTTGCTGCCGGAACGCTGCATGTCATGGGATATAAACTGGAGAATACCGTTGAGATGATCCATCTGTTTGAACCCATTGGAGGGAATGTCGCAGCCTTTATTCTGATTTTAGGAATTGTAGGTGCCGGTCTGTCAACAATTTTCCCTATTGTTCTTATTGCTCCATGGCTAATCGCCGATTACACCGGGAAGCCAAGAAATATCCATTCAAAACAGTCAAAAATTTTGATTTTAGTTGCCATGTTATTTGCTTTTGGTACGGTCTTTTTGAAACAACGACCCCCGGCACTGATGGTATTTTCTCAGGCTTTTCAGGCAATCATTCTGCCCGCTGTGGCTATCCCGATTCTGATTCTGATAAACCGGAGCAGGCTGATGGGGCTGAATAAAGCAAATATGCGTGAAAATATTGGAATTTTCCTGGTGGTATTGTTCTCTTTTGTAACAACCTATTTTGCCATTACCGAACTTCTATAATCAACGAAATTTCAAGAAAATCCTGAAATTTTTTGGATTGAGTGTGTTGGATAAGTTGGATTGACAGAACGGATTTTGGATAATTAATTAGAATCAGATATAGTTAGAATAATCGATTTTAAATAGACAACAGATATGATAAAAGAATTTAAAAAAGAAAAACTGCAGGTTAAAATCTTTGAAGAAGCTCAAGCTATGGGCAAGGCAGCCGCTGAATTTGTGGCAGGTAAGTTGCGTGAAGCGATTGCTGAAAAGGGGTACGCCAATCTGATCCTGGCAACGGGTGCATCACAGTTTGCCATGATTGAACAGTTGCAGTTGCAGGATATTGACTGGAAGAAAATTACCGTTTTTCATTTGGATGAATATAAGGGGATCTCAATTGCGCATCCGGCGAGTTTTCGTAAGTATTTAAAAGAGCGTATTTTGGATAAAGTCCAACCAAAGGCGGTTCATTATTTGAATGGCGATGCTGCCGATGTAGAGGCAGAGGCTCTTCGTTATGAGGCGTTGTTAAAAGATCATCCGATTGATATTGCCTGTATCGGGATTGGTGAAAACGGACACATCGCGTTTAATGATCCGCCGGTAGCTGATTTCAATGATCCCCGGCTGGTGAAGGTTGTTGAGTTGGATGAAGCGTGTCGTAAACAACAATTAGGAGAGGGATGGTTCCCAACCTTCGATGATGTGCCAACGCATGCGCTTTCTCAGACGATTCCGGCCATTATGAGGTGCAAGGCGATCAGCTGTGTAGTGCCCGATGAACGTAAATCGGAAGCTGTTTACCATGCATTGAACGGAGAGATCTCTACGGCATGCCCGGCTTCTATTCTGAGAACTCATCCCGGAACGGTTCTATACCTGGATGCTCCTGCCGCATCGAAATTGAACTTTTGATTGGGGATTTTCCGGCATTAATGGGAAAGGAATTATTATACACGTAATATCTTAAATCATGACAGACAAAGCAAACAAGACCACAAGAAGGGACTTTTTATCAAAAGCAGGTCTGGCTGCGGCCGGACTAACCGTAGGAGCACAATCGGTCAGTGCGAAGAGCTACTCCCGGATTATGGGGTCCAATGAAAAGATCCGGATGGGATTTATTGGTATTGGAAACCGTGGTTCTCAGGTGATGCATGAGTTCATGAACGAGCCGGATTGTGAAGTTGCGGCGCTGTGTGACGTTTATGAGCCCTATTTGATGCGTGATCGCTCAAGGGTTGATCCGAGGTATATTGCCGATCGTCCGCGTCAGGTTCCACAAATGGGAGAAAACTTCTCCAAGGAGGTGGGACGCTATAAAGATTACCGGAAGCTATTGGAAGATAAGACGATCGATGCGGTTTATATCGGAACTCCCGATCACTGGCATCCGCTACAGGCGATCGATTCGATGAGTGCCGGCAAGGATATTTTTGTGGAGAAACCGCTGACCAAGAGCATTCATGAGGGGCGTGCCGTTATCCGGGCCTGGGAGAAGAGCAACCAGGTGGCCGGTGTGTGCCTGAACCGTCGCGGATCGGGAACCTACCAGAAACTGGCTAAAGAGGTTCCTTCCGGGAAAATCGGGAAGGTTACCTTTGCCATTAGCAACCATGTTTCAAATATGTATGCCAATGGAATAGGCAAAATGAAGCCTGAAAAACCACCGAAGGATTTTGACTGGGATATGTGGCTGGGGCCAAAGGCTTACCGGCCTTATCAGTATAACATTGCTCCCTATATGTTTCGGTGGTGGGAGGAGTACGACAATCAGATTCTGAATAACGGAGTTCATTCGCTCGACCTGATTCGCTGGCTGTTGAATGAAAAGGCACCGGTAGCGGTTACAACCCTTGGAGGTAACTATGCGATCGATGATGACCGTACGATTCCCGATACAATGCAGACCATTTTTGAGTTTCCTTCAGGCGTTCTGGCTACCTTCACGCAATTAGAAGGAAGTTCAGGGAGTCTGTTAAAAGAGGGATTTTTGGAACTGCGTGGAACGAAAGGAACGATGTACATTGCAGGCAACAACGGATATAAGATTGTGCCAACCAGCGCGGGACAGTTCCAGAGCTGGGATAAGCAGATGGAAGGGGAGGTATATGAAGTAGGTACAGCAGCGGGAGGTAAACTGGTTGACGGTACCTATGCGAATCCTGGCTCTAACCTGGTGCGTAACTTCCTTGATTGTGTGAAATCTCGTCAGATGCCGATCGTCTCTCTGGAGGATGGTCACCTGTCCACGAACATGGCCCATTTGGCCACCATCTCCCTGAAAGTAAAACAGACATTGAAGTGGGATGCCGAAAGGGAGATTATCACCAATTGCGATGAAGCCAACCGGTTGCTCTCTTACGAATACAGAGAGCCCTGGAAATTGTAAGGTCAGCATGGCGTTTGATGCATTCGCATCGTTGGACATAGATAAAATTTTTCAGGATTGGTATTGATCAGGTTTTATAAGCTGAATCAGTGCCCTTCCTGATGATTTACTTGATTTTTTCATGGATGTATGATTAAGATGAGACAAAATAGGATTCGGATGAAAGGGATTTGCCTGTTGGGAGGGATACTTCTCTCTTTCGGACTTTCAGGAATTGCCGGAGAGGGAGTACCGGACGATCCAAAAAGATCTGACCCTGCCCGGTGGAAGCAAGATCGCAATCTGGAGCTTATTATGAAGGTGTTGCCGCCCGATCAGTTGAATGAGAACCGGGGATTTGATGATAAGGGAAGGGTATCTTTTTTAGACAGAACATTTAAGGACTGGCTGGAGCGGACCGGTGAAATGCCTCCCGATTTTGATCAGATGCCCTCCATCCCGTTTCTGCCTGATCCCCTGATTTTGGATGAAGGTGGTAGAAATATTCCAATAAAAACGACAGCACAGTGGGAAGAGAAGCGGGAATGGATGAAAGCGCAGATTCAACGGTATATTACAGGGACCATTCCTCCGGCACCTGACAACCTGAAAGCGAAGATTCTCAGTGATAAGATGGATGGAGAGGTTCGCCTTCAAATGGTAGAGCTTTCATTTGGGCCTGATCATCGGGCTACGCTGACGCTGGAGCTGATGATCCCTCCGGGAGAGGGGCCGCTGCCTGTGTTTATGACTCAGTGGACACATCGCGAATGGGCTATGGTGGCCGTACGACGTGGCTACATAGGTTGTGTTTATGCCGGAGCAGATTCGAAAGATGATACAGAGAAGTATGCTGAAATCTGGGCCGGGGAGTACGATTTTACCCGCTTGATGCGGAGGGCCTGGGGGGCTTCCCGGGCGATTGATTATCTGTATACACTTCCGGAAGTTGATCGCGAAAAGATAGCGTTATCAGGTCACTCCAGAAACGGAAAAACCTCCTTGATGGCTGCTGCTTTTGATGACCGGATTACCGCCTGTGCTCCCAGCAGCGGGTGTACCGGTGAAGGTATTCCATGGCGATACACCTCCTTTAATTACGACATTGAAGATATTGCCCTGCTTTCATCGGCAAGGCCATCCTGGCTTCATCCCCGGTTGAGGTTTTTTATCGGCAGAGAGCATAAGCTACCGGTCGATCAAAACTCATTGATGGCACTGATTGCACCAAGGGGATTAATGCTCAATTCGGCGCTTACCGAAGGAGCCGGAAGTGTTTGGTCCTTTGAACAAGCGTATCATGCCAGTCGAAAGGTGTATGAATTCCTTGGCGCCGAAGATCATATGGCTATCTATTCGCGGTATGGATTGCATTCGATTTGTGCACGGGATATGGAGGCCTATGTGGATTTTTTCGATTTTGTATTTGGTCGCAGTCAACGAAAACCCGGGAACCGCCTGTTTGCCGGCTACTCATTTGATGAGTGGAAAGTATTGAGTGGTGAAAAGATCGATCCGGCTGCCTATCCGAAGGCAGATAACTCCGGGATGAATGTGAAGACCCGGACCGAATGGGAGAATCGAAAATCGGGGGTTCAGGAACGGATACAATGGATTCTGGGAGATGAACCACCCGGAGTGACAAATCCGGGACCCGGAAGCCTGAGCCGAAGTGGTGGGGGAGAGAGCCGGTTTGGGTCGTTTCTGACCAGGCCCGGAGGGACCAAAACGATGGGTGTAATGAATGTCAGCCCTTATAATGGTTTTGGTGATCAACTGTTTGGGTATCTTTATTATCCTTTGAATGCTGAAGGAAAAATTAAGGGAGATAATTTGCCTGTTGTCATCTATTTGCACGAATACGATTATTCAAAGGGATTTAATTCGTATCACCGGGTAGAGAGTATATTTAAGGAGTTTACCGACAGGGGATTTGCTGTGTTCGCCTTCGATCTGATTGGTTTTGGTAACCGAATAGAAGAGGGAACGGATTTTTATTACCGCTATCCCAATTGGTCGAAGATGGGGAAAATGGTTGCCGATACCCGGGGTGCCGTTGATGCCCTTTCCAATATGGATTTTATTGATAAGACAAAAATAGTTGTTTCAGGATATTCTTTGGGGGCAACGGTAGGACTGTTCAGTGCCGCCATTGATCGTCGCATTGCCGGAGTGGTCTCTGTTGCCGGATTCACGCCGATGCGTTCCAATACACTTGATCGCGGAACGGAGGGAATCATGGCCTGGTCGCATCTGCATGGGCTGCTGCCCCGGTTGGGATTTTTTGTGGGTCAGGAATCGAGAATTCCTGTTGACTTTAATGAGATTATCGGATCTGTTGCGCCACGACCGCTGCTTGTTATTGCACCTGAATATGACAAAGATGCTCATTTGCAGGATTTAAAACGTTGTGTCGATGAGGCAGGGATGATCTATAAGCTATTTGATTCGGAGAGTAATATCGGACTGCAGGTCCCTTTTGATGTAAACAGGCTTTCACCAGAAATGGTGAAGTCGATGGCAGATTGGCTTGATCAGATGTTTTAATCCGGCTAAAAAGAAGAAACACGTAATCAATTTTTATTTACTATTTATTTTCTGTTTTCCGGGGCATCCACAACAGGTTTCTGTTTGTCGGATGTCCCGGATTACATATAAAAAAGGCCGCCTCCATATGGAAGCAGCCTTTTTTTAATCAAAACTTATTTACTATTTACGAATAGCCTTGTAGCGGCCCAGCAGGGTATTGTGATCGCTGACAACGATCATAAACATTCCGGATGGGACCTGATCCAGAGGGATCGTCTCCAGGTTGCTTTGGGCTCTCATTTCGCTGATAAGTGCACCGGTAGCGCTGTAGATCTGAATTCGGTTACCGGCTTCAACACCCCGGATCTGAAGTTTGTCACTTGCCGGATTCGGGAAGATCACGATCTGTTTCTGCATTCCGGCCTGGCCATTAGAGGTAAGGTCCAGCGCGAGGGTATAGGTCACGGCGATTTTTCCATCAGCGGATGTTACCACCAGCTTATCACCGTCGTTCAGATCACCTGAGCTCTTCACTGCTCCATCTTTATCGACCACTGTCAACGTAGCCCCCATGGAGGGAATGATGTAGTTTATGAACTCTTCGAGCAGGGTCTCTGAAGTCAATGGCGCCAGTCCGGCGGAGATCACATAGTTCACCTGGTTTACCAGGTAAGCTTCCGAAAGGACATAGGCCAGATATGTTGTTTCGAGTATGGTCGCTGTTGGCAGGAAAGAGATGAAGTAGATACGGGTCGTCTGTCCGTTAGCCGAGGTAACCACGACCTTGTCGTCTTCACGGATATTTCCCTGTGTGCGCTCGAAACCCATCTTGTCGACTAATTGGATGCTGGCACCCAATGAGGGGATGATGTTGGATAGGAATGCCTGGAAGTTGGTGCCGCGGGGAACAAACTGAATCAGGTTATCCACCTGCGATACTTCATAAACATCAGAAAGGATAAAAGCATCATTCTGTGAGGTGTTGGGTTGCAGCTGATAGATGATACGCGTCTCATTATCTTCGGCTACCACTTCAAAGAAGATATCGGGATTAACGGTAACGCTCACATAGGTCGTGTCGAAATTGATTGTTGTGTAGGGTACATAAGCGTCATCGCCATTAACGACGGTTAATTTGGCACCGGCAGGCACTGTGACATTTTCAACAACGGCCTTTACTGTAGTGCCATACCCAAATCCGGAGATTGAACCTGACCCGGCATTGTCATCGGCCGTGCCACTTTTTGGCTCAGTATCAACCGTAATATCCCAGCGATTAGAAGTTAATCGGGCGTTATTGCTCAATCCTTCCTGGGTAACATCGAGGCTGTACAGGGTGGTATTGACGTTGTCGGCCGATACTACCTGAAGAACATCGTTTTTGTTGATGATGGCATCCTGTGCCAGTTCTGTTCCGTTTGAGATGATTTTTAGCTGTTGACCTTCATCCTCTCTGTTTATGCTTGCCAGGAATTGCGCAACGGTAATCCCGGTTTTAAGGCCAAGGATCTTCTCATCAGGGCCAAATCCGCCACTCACTTTATAAACGGTTGAGTTGACCGTCGATTTATAGAAGGTAGGTTCGATCATGTAGTGTTGATTCAGGTTACCCAATCCCACAAGAAATCGGTCGGGGAATGGAACGTGAGCAAATTCTGTATTTACTTTATACATGCTCCACTCACATTCTGTTGGATCTTCAATTCCGAACGATCCGCCGTTCACCGGATTACCCTTGGTGATATTTGGTTTTCTAATGAACACATTCCCGGTTTCATCCCAGGTCATCTTATAGCCTCCCACAACCCAGGAGCCACCCGTTGGCATACCCCAGATATCGATTACCTGGTAATCGTTGGGATCGGTCGTGGGCTTTAATCCATTTTTCACGGAGTCATTCAGAACTTTATACATAAAGAATGATCCGCCCCGGTTACTGGTTGGAATGGGCGATCCTCCCATGTGTGTAAAGCGGGTTCGTTCGTTCCACGGATTGGGGTGGCCTACCACCTCTTCGTTTGCAAAGTTGATGTCGTAGGGTGGAAAGAGAATGCCCGGATTGTAATTATCTCCTCTGCGGATCAAAGCCATTACGAAGGTGCCACCCCCGGGAATAATGGGATTTACGTTCGGATCGGGGATTAAAATTCTGGGCGATATTTTCCAGGTCTGCTCATCAACGTATTTAAGTCCGGGGATATAGGTTGTGTATCTCCACTCCCAGTCGGGTTTCCATTTAATGGGTCCGTAAGGGTCGGAGTAGTACCGGTGTGCGAACATATAGTTTCGGAGGTCGATCGGCTGATTCCCCGGATTGTATACTTCTAAATAGCAGTTTCCGCCATAGGAATTTACAAACTCTGAAAAGAACGGGTCGGCATGGAATGGTTCAATCTGGTCGTGATGTTTTTCTTTAAACAGTTCCACCGAATAGGTTTTTTGTATGGTATCGTTTTCAGCGGTTACTTCAAATGTTACGGTACGATCTTCAATGGTGCCGGATACAGATTTTGCTCTTTTGACTTTGAGTTTGGCATTGACGTGGCTGGTTTTTGCCACGAGGGCAGGAACGCCCTCTATATCCATGGGTACTTCCAGCCGGTAGATGGTGGAACCGGCGGAGAAGTTAGGTATGGTATCGCCTTTCCATCCAAAAATGCCCCGGTAGAAATCGGGAATGTCGGGCCAGGTGATGGAAGCCAGATCGGCTGTAGCATTAGGATAATGGCTTTGAACCTGGATGAAGTACTCTTTTACTTTACCGCTTTCGGAGGTAACTTTTAGTTTATCACCGTTTTTCAGGTCAGCGCGCGTTATTCCATCAACCCAAACAAATTCCCAGGTGGCTTTTTCCGGTTTCTCCAGGTATTTGAGCAAAGAGTCGCTTCGCATATCAAATTCAAGTCCGAACCGGTAACCGGTAATGGTGTCAACCCCGGAATCATGTTTGGTAACTCTTGGCCATGAAAGAATTCCATTTTGAGTGCGGGGGGTAATTGGGCCTTCAGATGCCGGATGGTCGATTGGGACAACGATGTTGTCATCTGCCGTTGGCTCTTTTACTTCAATATCGAATGTGGCCGACTGGAGTGCTGCTCCGGCCACCATTACCGTTAAGCGGTCACCGTTGCGTGCCGACCGGTATAGCGAATCTTCGAACGCTGGATTTAATTCATAATTCCAGGCAATACCGGGTCTCTTTTTCATAGAGCGCATAATTTCATCGAGTCGACGTGTACCCCAGGGGACAGTGATTTTTTTGTTGGCATAGTCAACCTGAATGGCATCGTTTGTTGATTCCAGGGTGTTTTCGTCGAGAACAAAAGCCCCGTGGTTTCCAACGGTCCACCACAGATCTCTCCAAACATTATATCCCTCCGGCATCTCCAGGGGAATCCACTCCGAGTCATCCAGTCCAACGCCCCGGGCATTGGCAAAATCGATATTTCCATTTTTGACGGTCGATTTTCTGACGACAACCGTATTTTTAAAGCCTTCAATGACACCGGCAACATCGTACCACGTATAGGGAACGTTCCGGCCGCCACCGTCAAAAACACCTCCAACCTGGTCAATAACGGCTGAATCACCCTCAGTATAATGATGCTCAATAAATAGAGTCTTCCCCTGTATGTTATTGAAAATCCACGGATAGAAACCCTTGTTGATCAACGTCTCCGTATCATTGGATGCCAGTGTGACACTGTCTTCCTCATATTTTATTCCATTGATTATCTCTTCTGCATGGATCAGTTTGTCGGCAATCTGTACCAATTCCGGCTGTTTCATACGTTCAGTTCCGCCATTTCTGCCAAGTCCGTTCCTGAAATGCCTGGGACTGTAGTCGTATGCATTGGTTATTACAAATGATTTGCCTGGATCGAGCATTTTATCAGGCAAGTAAAGAAAGTCGCCCGATGTGGTATACCACGCATCATTGCAGAGATCATTAACCTGGGAGCTTCTGGACCAAACATTCAGGGTTCCGAATTTATAATCACTTAAACGGACCGGTTCACTACCCAGATTGGTGATTTCGAGGTAAGCGTCAGAGGTTGAGTTAAACCGTGCTTCGGTAATTACCAGGGTGGTATTGACCCCGGACGGATAGTTGCAAACTTGTGAATACAGCAAGTTGCTGATAAACAATAAAAAAGTAAAGATTCTTAATTTCATAGTAAATCCTTTAAATTTTTCAAGAAGTTAATTTTGATTTTCGGCAATATTATTAAATTGTTTTAAAAAAAAACAATTAACTTTTGCAGTTATTTGATTTCAGGTGTCTAATTGTTTAAAATATTTCAATTTGGAAATTAGTTTGTGATATTTTCACAAGATGATTTATTATAAAAATGGTATAGATCAGTGCATGAATATGGAGCTCCTGATTATCTTTGTTCGTTCAAACAAATAAATTTCTTTTAGGGCCAGGTATTTGTAAAATCATCATGGTATTATTTTATTTGCAGAGAGGATCTGAATTAAAAAAAATAACAATAGATGAAGATTTGGAAAGTAGGAATTGTTGGAGCGGGCATGATCGCTGATTTTCATGCCAAAGCAATCAATTCGTTGCCCAATGCCCGGTTAACGGGGATTTGGAATATCCGGAAGGAGAAAGCAGAGCGATTGGCACAAAAGTATGGTGTTCAACGTTGGGGTAGTCTTGAAGAGATGATGCAATCGGATGAGACGGAAATTGTGATGATTGCCACCCCCAGCGGAGCCCACATGGAACCGTCTATTGAGGCGGCAGCTTATGGAAAGCATGTGTTGTGCGAAAAACCTCTGGAAATATCGCTTGAAAGGATTGATCAAATGATCGATGCTCATAACCGCGCAGGAACCTTTTTGGGCGGGATTTTCAATATGAGGTATAATGAAACAACGCAAATTATAAAGAGGGCTATTGATGAGCAGCGTTTTGGAGTTATTACCTATGCTGCGGTGCATGTCCCCTGGTGGCGAAGCGAAGCCTATTATGAAGGTTGGCACGGAACATGGGGCCTGGATGGCGGTGGAGCACTGATGAACCAATCCATTCATATGATTGATCTGCTTCAATATCTGATGGGGCCGGTGAAATCCATTGGCGCATTTTACGATCACCTGGGGCATCCCCGAATTGAAGCTGAGGATACATCGGTTGCAATAGTCCGGTTTGAGAACCGTGCGCTTGGGATGATTTATGGAACAACGGCTTCCTGGCCGGGGCAGTTCAGACGATTAGAGATTGCCGGGACAAAGGGAACCATTTTATTGGTGGAAAACAGTCTGACGGTTTGGCAATTTGCTGAAATGCGGGAGGATGATCATACGATTATCAAAAAATATGGAACGATTGAGGGGGGAGGTGGCGTGGCCGATCCGGCAGCCATCTCATTTGAAAACCATGCGAAGAATCTGGCGGCATTCATCAGATCCATTGAAGAAGGGAGACGTTTTGAGATTGACGGGATCGAAGCCAGAAAATCAGTTTCTCTGATTTTGGATATCTACCGATCGGCACAAACCGGAACCATCATTAACCGGGATTGATCCTAATTGAAATACAAAATATTAATTTAAGATGAAGAAGAGAAAAATTGTCTACCTGTTTTTGATGTTTTTTGGACTCATCCAGGCAGGTTTTGCACAAAATTATGATGAGTCGGCGGTGGGAAGCTATACCTTGCCCGATCTGTTTACGACGCTGAGTGGAGAGAAGATTGCTACAACGGAATTGTGGGAAAAGATCCGACGCCCCGAGATCCTTAAACTGTTTGAAGATCATGTATATGGGCAGGTTCCGAAAGATTTTGACAAGATAAAATTTAAGGTTACCAACAAGGATGCCGGGGCCATGGAGGGGAAGGCGACCCTGAAAGAGGTTGACATTACGGTGACGAGGAACCGGCAGTCGGTAACCATACATATGGTTATGTTTACACCCAACAATAGCAAGAAGCCGGTGCCGATGTTTTTGGTAATCAATCATCGGGGCATGAAAACCATGGATGTAACGCGTGAGGTTAACGATGGATTCTGGCCGGCCGAGCTGGTGATTGATGCGGGCTATGGAATTTCAGGATTTGATGTGATTGATGTTTCTCCGGATAATGGCAAAACATATACCGACGGGATATTAAGCAAGCTCTATCCGGAGCAGATGAAGATGGGAAACGGGATGGCCGGATTGGGTGCCTGGGGTTGGGGAGCCAGCCGGGTAATCGACTATTTTGAGAAGGACCGGACGGTGGATGCTTCCCGTATTATCTCTGTCGGGCACTCACGGGGTGGTAAATCTTCCCTTTGGTTTGGGGCACAGGACCAGCGGGTTGCGATAACGATTTCCAACGAATCGGGAAATTCAGGAGCAGCCCTGTCACGCAGGAACTTTGGCGAGACAGTAGCGCGGATCACAACCAAATTTCCTTACTGGTTTTGTTCCAATTATGCGCAATATGGAAACAATGAAGATAAGCTGCCGGTAGATCAGCACATGCTGCTTGCTCTGATTGCCCCCCGTGCGCTCTATGTTGCCAGTGCGGCTGAAGATCTCTGGGCCGATCCAAAGGGGATGTATCTGGCGTTAACCGAAGCGCAACCGGTTTATGAGCTATACGGAATTGATACGGGGCTTCCGCAGGAGATGCCTGAAGTGAATCATCAGATCATTAAGCCTGCCATGGGCTTTCACAACCGCGAAGGAAAGCACAATATGACTCCCTGCGACTGGGAGCAGTTTATCCGGTTTGCCAATGCATATTTTAACATTCCTTAAAACGAAACCATGAAATTATTTTTGAAGATGACTGCCGTTTCTCTTATTGTATGGCTGATGACGGCCTGCTTTTTTATGACACAGTCGGGTGAGAAGAGAGCTCAGTGGCAAAGGATTGCCCCCTCTTTTGTCCCACCGCAGGAGTATCAGGATGCCTATGGTTCATTTCGATCGCCACTGCTTTTCTATGATGGGAAGGAGGTGAAGAATGCCAAAGAGTGGAACCAGAGGCGGCAGGAGATTTTGAGCCGTTGGCACGGGATGATGGGGCCATGGCCCGAAATCAATCAGGAACAGACATTTGATATTGTCGAATCGGTCCAGCGGGAAGATTTTATTCAGCACACGGTGCGTTTTGAATGGATTCCCGGAGAACAGACCGAAGGGTACCTGCTCATCCCTGCCGGTGATGGGAAGAAGCCTGCGGTTATTACTGTTTTTTATGAACCTGAGACCGCCATCGGTGTTGGAGGAAAGCCTTACCGTGATTTCGCATATCAGCTGACAACGCGTGGGTTTATTACGCTCTCATTGGGTACAACAGAGGCTTCTAAAGAGAGGGTCTATTCGCTCTATTATCCATCGATGGAGTCGGCTACAGTTCAACCGCTTTCGATGTTGGCTTATGCATCGGCCACTGCCTGGTATGCACTGGCTAAGGTGAAAGAGGTTGATTCATCCCGGATTGGAATAACAGGGCACTCTTTTGGGGGGAAGTGGGCGATGTTCAGCTCCTGTCTGTTCGATAAGTTTGCCTGTGCTGCCTGGTCCGACCCGGGCATCGTATTTGATGAAACCAAGGGATCGGGAGTCAATTACTGGGAACCCTGGTATTTGGGATACTATCCGCCGCCGTGGAGCAATACCTGGCGAAAAACGGGAATGACTGAAGATGCTAAAGGGTTATACCCTAAATTGATGAAAGAAGGATATGACCTGCATGAGTTGCACGCGTTGATGGCCCCCCGTCCGTTTCTGGTTTCCGGAGGATCGGGCGATCAGCCCGTTCGTTGGGAGGCCCTCAACCACTCCATTGCGGTTAATAAGCTGCTTGGTTATAAAAACCGGGTGGCTATGACCAACCGGCCGGAGCACTCCCCCAACGAAGCATCGAATGAGGTTCTCTATTCATTTTTTGAATACTTTCTGAAATAACCCTGGTTGTTTCTGCTATCTTGATGGTTGGAGGTTGCCATCAGACGGTTCCTCTCCCCGGGTATAAAAACGCGTGGTCGGGTAGGCAAACCGGATGTCGCTGTGGGTTTTAAACTGGTTGAGGATATCCTGCCAGATCTCATTTTCGGTTCCGCGTCGTTTACGGGGATTGCACAGATATCGTATGTTAAGCTGAATCCCGAATTCCTGTACCGATGTATAAACGTATGGCGTAAGGTGAGTAAAGTGGATCATGAAATTTTTACTGGCTTCAAATATCTCTTTTTCAGCGGCGCGGTCGATGTTCTCGGCATGCCGGGTTACAATATCGTGCAGGATATTTTTGGCCTTCTCCCAGTTGCTCTCGAAGGTTAAACGAATTTTCATTTCATTCCAAATATAATCAAAACCAGTGCTGTAGTTAATCTGTGGTTCGGTAAATACTTTGCCGTTGGGCAGGTGAATCATCCGTCCGGTACTTTGATCTGCTTCAACCCAGTTTCCGATTTCCAGAATGGAAAACTGAAAAAGGCGTATGTCAATGACATCACCGGCATGAGGGCCGATTTGAACCCGGTCGCCCACCACAAAGGGGTGGCGGAGAACGATGAAAAACCATCCGGCCAGATTGGTCAGCGGATCTTTGAGAGCGATCGCAAGTCCGGCTGAGAGCAGGCCGAGAAATGCACCAAACTGCCGGAAGGCCTGTAGCCACACACTGCCTACCAGAATAAATCCGATAAAGGGAATGATAAAAGAGATGGTTCGTTTCCACTGATAACGTGCTTTTATACTTTTGGTCTGGCGCCATACAATACTTAATATAATTAGTTTAAGTACATACAGGATGAGGATGATGGTCAGCGATAAAATGATTTTCCCAAGGGTCTCCTCAGATAGTCCGGTGGTCTCCAGCAGGTAAAGGTGAATCTGTTTCATTATAAATTTGATTAATGCCCGCGTTTATACAGACGGATAATTTACAGCCATCTCTTTTTCCTAAAGAAAAATAACATAGCAAGGGCGATGATTGCCATGATGCCTAACATGATGAAATTGGTTCCATATACACCGGCGATGAAGGTCAGCGGAATGAATATGGAGGCAAAGATGGTTAGAACTTTCATCACTTCATTGGTCCGGTTCGCTACATTGGAGTGGTAGATATTCAGATAGTCGTTGGCCATGTTATAGTAAATTTCCAGGGCCTCAAGTGCCTGGGTGGTCAGGTCGTTTAAATCCCGAAGGTAACTTAACGTCTTTTTTTGAATCAGGGGAGCATCGGCTTTATTGAGGTAAAGCATTATCTCTTTCAATGGGAAAAGGGCTTTCCGGATGAATCCGATATTGGTTTTGAACCGGTAAATTTTTTCCAGTATTGTTCTTTGGCTGTTATGAAGAACGTCATGTTCCATATTTTCCATGATTAAACCAAGGCTTTCGATGCAATGAATATAGCCATCAACCAACGTATCAATCAATGCATAAGCCAGATAGTCGGCTCCGGCATTTCGGATTCGTCCTTTCCCGCTTCGGATTCGATCTCTGACAGGATCAAAAAAGTGTGCCGGTTTTTCCTGAAATGTAATTACGCAGTTTTGGTCTAAAACCAGGGTTACCTGATCGCCGGTAACGCGCTCAATATTTTCGCGGTACTCAAGAATTTTCAGGAAGAGTATCAGGTTCTTTTCGTTGTCAGAAATTTTTGGCCGTTGGTCTGTATTCATAATATCTTCCAGTTCCAACTGGGAGATCGAAAAGCGCTCACCGGCCCTGGCAATTAATTCGGTATCCTGAAGTCCGTAAATATTGATCCAGAGGACAGTCCCCTCCGGAATTTCTTGCGGGATTTCATCCAGGGTATCGGCTTTTTTCTCCGCTACGGAATCACGATTATAGATCATATAGTGAATTTCCGGTTTTTCCATCTTCTGGTTCCCGATAAAAATCAGAGAGCCAGGCATTGTTCCATGCGATATTTTGCGACTTTTAATAAATCGTGCCATTATTCAATGCTTTTTTGATCTTTGGAATGGACAAACAGAATGGTTTCCAGCGCTTCATAACCTTCAAAAAGTTTCTCTTTTTCTCTTTTTATGCGTTCTTCCCTGATCCCAATCAGTGTAAGGCCTACGTGACTTGAGTGCTGGTTTATGATTGATTTGATTGATACATCCGGATCCTGGATGATCAGCCGGATATTCTTTCCGGAGATCGGGAGCCTGCCTGATATAACAAGCTCATTCATCGCCTGTTCGGTTTTTTCTCTCTCATCAGGGCGGCAGATATTGAAAATCTGGATTTGACTCTTTTTCCAGTCGGGGTGCCCCGAGATGATAAATCCCAGCAATATCATCAGATTGGCATTTTCAGTATCCATGGAGTTGATCCAGATGTGGATGCCTTTTTTATAGGGAACTTCACGGTGACTGCTGGCCAGAATGCAAACATCAAAATCGCCCGAATTAACCAGGGCAAAGTTGTCAATGATCTCGATCAGGTTGGTGGGATTTTCCTTATCATATTCAAAGATAATCAGGTTGTTTTCCATCCCGGCAATTCCCGGTATCTGTATTGCCTGCGCGATGGCGGAGGTATTGGATGGTGAGATCAGGGTATCGATGTATACATGATTTTCAATTTGGTTGACATGGTCGAGCAACTTTAACAATTCCTGGCGAGCCTGGTTCGCCGTATTTTTGGAGTAGTATCCGACAATGTGATGCAGGTAGGTTCCAAATCCATATTTATAGGAGATCCAGTTCAGAAGCCTGAAAGCTTTGTCTCGTTTAAATGAATCTTTTGAAATACAGATAGCACTGGGCCTCCACTCTTTCGCTGTTTTTTTACTCTGCTTTTTCTGCAACATCACCTGCAGGTTCCGGTTTAATTGAAAGAGAGCATTGGCAAAAATCGAGGCAAAGCCCTTGCGTGATTTGTGATAATAATCAATATACAGGTAGATGGCAGTGATCAGTCCAAAAGAGAGAAGAGCAAACGGCGTATTGATTTTAAACATGATCCATACAGAGACAATAAATCCGGTGAGAGAGATATACCAGCGTGATCTGAATGATGGCCGGTAGGATGGTGAGGAGCCAAAGTGATTCAGAAAGGAGATGAGGCACAGCGAACCATAGGTAACCATAAAAAACATGGAGATGATGGAAGCCACAGCGTTAACATCGCCCAGGGCAACAAAGATAAATGCGATGACCGTGGTTACCAGGGAGGCATTTACGGGTTCATTGTCTTGTTCGCGGCCCGCAGATAACCAAAGGTTGATTTTTTTTGACGGAAAAGCCTGGTCTAAGGCCAGTGCCTGAAGGGTTCGCGGAGCAACCATCACCGAACCCAGTGCTGATGAAATCGTTGAAGCCGCCAGTCCAAGCGGAATAATTACAGCGCCTCCCAGGGCAATTTTTGCCATGATCAGCTGGTTTCCTGTCAGATCTTCAACCGAAGCGGAATGGGCTAATTTGTATATCACAAACAGATAAATGATCATTCCCGACAGGGTTGCCATGGTGGTTCCCAAAGGGATTGACTTTGATGGATTTCTCAGATCGCCTGATAGGCCAACGCCGGCAGTCATTCCGGTAAAGGCAGGAAAAACGATCGCAAACACCAGGAAGAAATCCTGGGAATTTCGGAACTGTGCATTGGCCAGACTGAATGTGGATGTGTCAGCATGGCCTGTTTTTCCTAAAAAGAACATCACCAACGAGATGCCTAAAATACCTACAACAAAGTAGAGCGCTTTAACACCCAGGTTGGCACCCTTTTTTATGATCAAATAGGCAAGGCCGGCCATAACGGGGAGGCTGATGGCCTGGCGGGGCAGAACAAATCCCAGGTTGTTCGAAAAGAAGTTGAAGATAAACTCAAAGGATTCAGTGAAGGCAATGACATAAAATGCAACACTGATGGCTTGTGACATGAATAGAGCCACCCCAATGGTAGCCCCGATATTCAGTCCAAACGACCGGGAAATTATGAAATATTCACCCCCGCCTTCTACCCGCTTATTGGTGGCAATCTCTGATATGGCCAGGGCTGTCGGAATCGTCACCAGGTGGCCTAAAAGGATGATGAAAAGAACACCCCAAAAGCCAAGCGTGCCAACAGCAAAGCCAAAGCGAAGGAAGAGAATGGCTCCCAATATGGTAGAGATTGCGGTGAAAAATACCGGTCCGGTGCCAAATTTTTGAGTGCTTGTATTCATAGATCATTTATTTTGGAAAAACTGAATTCTGCTTTTTAGTAACTAAACAAAAAAAGTATGACATGGGTAAAATTATAAATTTTAGCGTACAGCCGATAAATAATCAGCGTTAATGTTCATTGTCTGATCTGAAATTGGCTAATATACAGGCAGCATGATTCGGAGTGAAATGTCAGGAATTTTTCGACAGAGAAAGCTCATCCCTTTATTTCGAGTTACCCCCGGGAGATAATCCGGGCATGGGATAAATGGTCAGGCATATTTTTATGGTAAGGACCCTGGTAAAAGAATTTTTCACAAAAGTGGCTATATCGATATCGAGAACCCGGTTGGTCGTTTTTTTAAACTTTTTGTCTATATTATGATGATTTAGTTTGGTTATATTTTAGTCAATATGAGCAGAGATCAAACAGCACAAAAACTCGATATTCTGGCGGATGCTGCCAAGTATGATGTCTCATGTGCTTCCAGCGGAAGCAGCAGGAAAAACAGTGCCAATGGTTTAGGCAGCGGCCTTTCCTGCGGGGTATGCCATAGTTTTACCGACGATGGCCGTTGCATCAGTCTTTTTAAAATATTGATGACCAACCATTGTATTTACGATTGCGCATACTGTGTTAATCGCCGGAGCAATGACCGGCCCCGGACTGCTTTTACGGTGGATGAGATCGTTGATCTGACCATCGGTTTCTACCGGCGCAATTTTATTGAGGGACTGTTTCTCAGTTCGGGCGTAATGAAGAGTCCGGATTACACCATGGAGCGGATGGTGGAGGTTGCCCTCAGGCTTCGACTTCATGAAAACTACCATGGATATATACACCTGAAAGCCATTCCAGGAGCAAGTCCTGAGCTGATCAGGCGTGCCGGTCTCTATGCCGACCGCCTGAGTGTTAATATCGAAATACCCACTGAACTCAATTTGAAAAAGCTGGCGCCTGAGAAGAGCTTTACCGATATTATGACACCGATGGAGCAGATCCGAAGCAATATCCTGGAAAGCAAGGAGGAGAGAAGGCGACACCGGAAAGCGCCGTTGTTTGCGCCGGCAGGACAGAGTACGCAGCTGATCGTGGGTGCCACTCCGGAATCCGACCGGCAGATCATTCTTCTCTCATCAGGCCTTTATCAGCAACAACATCTGAAGCGGGTTTACTATTCGGGGTATATTCCGGTGAATGCCTACGATCAGCGACTGCCGGCTTTGAATACACCGCCGTTGGTACGCGAAAACCGGCTCTATCAGAGTGATTGGCTGATGCGGTTTTACCGCTTCAGGGCTGAGGAGATTCTTAGTGAGGATCAGCCTTTTCTTGATCTGGATGTGGATCCCAAACTGGGATATGCTTTGCGAAACATGCATCTTTTCCCAATCGATGTAAACACCGCCGACTACGAGATGATCCTGCGCATTCCCGGGGTGGGGGTGCAGTCGGCACAGCGCATCATACAGGCGCGGCGGCACCGCAAGCTCAACAGTTACCACCTGCAAAAAATCGGCGTGGTGATGAAGCGGGCAAAATATTTTATTAAAACCAATGAGTTGCCGCCGGGGCTGAAAACCGATCTGCCTCCTGAGAACCTGAAACGGATGCTACTTTCCGACAGCGTAGCCAAACGGAAGAGAGCGATGGATACCCAGCTCACGCTTTTTGACAATCCTCAACCAGCCCTTCCGGTCGGGCAGTGGAATCATTGAACGGGTCATTAAATAGAGTCTGTCCATAAAGTCCGCTGACTGCGTTATGCTTGCCCTCAAAATG
>CAZILU010000041.1:5759-23224 GCA_964540165.1 uncultured Mariniphaga sp. | reverse complement strand
CAGGTAACAGAAACTGATCTGCTCAAGCGGCTTTGAAGAGTGCTCGGTCATAGTCAGCAGATCGGCTAATATCTGCGTTGGGTGAAACTCATTGGTCAGTCCATTCCATACCGGCACCCCCGCATACCGCGCCAGCACCTCAACGATCTCCTGCCCGTATCCACGGTACTGAATCCCGTCGAACATCCGCCCCAGCACCCTCGCCGTATCTTTAATCGACTCCTTGGCGCCGATCTGCGATCCTGAAGGCCCCAGATAGGTGACATGGGCCCCCTGGTCATACGCCGCCACTTCAAAAGCACAACGGGTGCGGGTAGAGCTCTTTTCAAATATCAACGCGATATTCCTGCCTTGCAGACGCTGCACCTCCGAGCCCTCTCTTTTGGCTCGTTTCAGCGATGCTGACAGGTCGAGCAGGTAGAGGATCTCTTCCCGGGAAAAATCCAGCAGCGTTAAAAAATGCCTGTTCGTTAAATCAATGATCATAATTATTACCTCTTTTTAAATTCAGGAGTCTGGTTTAGAAAGTTCGCTGACAAAGCTTGCACAGTCCGAAAAATGTGAGTTTACTATGCGTAAATGACCGTTTTGAGGACAAGCATAACGCAGTCAGCGGACTTTGTGGACAGACTGATTAGTGCCTGACAAACTTAAAAAAAAAGGTGAGATTTAAAAATGAGAAGTGTTGTTTTACCATTTTCGGTAAAGCAAATTCATCACCTTGTTTTTTTCTTTAAATTTGCACCTTGATTAATACTCGAAACCATTGATATGGCATTAAAAACAACGAAAGGCGGGAACAGGAAGGCGGTAAAGCAGAAATCCGGTCAACCTTTTTTTCTTAACGAAAAGTTCAGGTTTATTGCCGGAATTTTTGTACTGCTCATAGCCGCTTACCTGCTGATTGCCTTTTTCTCATTTCTTATTTACGGTGCAGAAGATCAGAGCAAGCTGGATCTTCCCTGGCGGCAACTGGTTTTCTCATCCGATGTTAAGGTGGAGAATTTGGCCGGCAAAACGGGGGCCTGGCTTGCCGAGGGCGTGATGAACCGTGGATTTGGGGTGGCATCTTTTGTATTGCTTTATATCCTTTTTTTTGGTGGTTTAAAAGTATTAGGAGTCACGGAACGCAAGTTTTCAGGTGTTCTGGTCTATGGACTTATCCTGGTTTTGTGGATTTCACTGACCCTTGGTTTTATCTTTCCAAAAACCGGCGCTGAATCATTTATCTATCCCGGTGGCTGGTATGGATTCTCATTGAGCAACTGGTTGGGATCGCTGATCGGCAAACCCGGGCTGGGAATCCTGCTGTTTCTCTCGGTGTTGACATTTCTGGTAGTCCGGTTCGAAGGTGTCTATCTCTATTTACGAAGGCTGATTCGTCGAAAACCTCACCAAACGGAAGCTCCGGACGCATTGAATTACGACACCAATGAGGCGCTGGTGGTACGCGAAGAGTCCATTTCGAAGGTCATCGAAGACGATGATCGCATTAAGGCGCTTTTTGATCCGGATGGTGATGATGAACTTCTGACGCATGGTGATGATGACGGGGCGTTAATCGTTACCGATGGTGATCCGGATGATCACGCTCCGAAGGAAGCGGAAGCGGGTGACGGACTGGAACTGACGGTTCAAAAACAGGTGGATGAGGAGGAGATGGATGAGGAGATGAGCGGCGAGGGATTGGATGAGTACGACCCGACACTGGAGCTGTCGGGTTACAAGTTCCCCTCCATTGAGATGTTAGAGGACCATCAGTCGGGCAATGCCGAGGTGAGCAATGAAGAGCTGATTGCCAATAAGAATAAGATTGTTGAGACCCTGCGGCATTACAAGATAGAGATAACGAAAATCAGGGCGACCATCGGGCCGACCATCACGCTCTATGAGATTATACCGGCACCGGGGATCCGGATTGCCAAAATCAAAAATCTGGAAGATGACATTGCCCTGAGCCTGGCAGCGTTGGGCATTCGCATTATTGCCCCGATCCCGGGGCGCGGAACCATCGGTATTGAGGTGCCTAACCAGAATCCCGAGATTGTTTCAATGCGCTCGATATTGAGCTCACGGAAATTTCAGGAGAACAGCGCTGACCTGCCGGTAGCCCTGGGAAAAACCATCTCGAATGAGACCTTTATATTTGATCTGGCCAAGATGCCACATATTCTGGTTGCCGGAGCAACCGGACAGGGAAAATCGGTTGGCATCAATGTTATCATTGCTTCTCTGCTCTATAAAAAGCACCCGTCGCAACTGAAATTTGTCTTTATCGATCCTAAAAAGGTGGAGTTAACGCCTTATTCGGTGCTGGAAAATCACTATTTGGCTAAGCTGCCTAACGATGATGACGCCGTAATTACCGATATCCAAAAGGTTAAATATACGTTGAACTCGCTCAATGTGGAGATGGATACCCGGTACGACCTGCTGAAGCGGGCACACGCACGAAATATCAAAGAGTACAATAAGAAATTTGTTTCACGACGGCTGAATCCCACTAAAGGACATCGCTTTTTGCCATACATCGTGGTGGTGATCGATGAGTTTGCCGACCTGATCATGACTGCCGGAAAGGAGATTGAACTGCCGATTGCGCGGATTGCACAGTTGGCCCGGGCTGTGGGTATTCATATGATCATTGCCACCCAGCGTCCTTCAACCAATATCATCACCGGTGTGATTAAGGCCAACTTCCCGGCGCGAATTGCCTTTAAAGTAGCCTCTATGATCGACTCCAGAACCATTCTCGATACACCGGGTGCAAACCAACTGATAGGCAAGGGCGACATGCTGATCTCCTCGGGGAGTAATATGACCCGCGTGCAATGCGCTTTTATCGATACACCGGAAGTGGAGCAGATCTGTACCTTCATCTCCGAACAGCGTGGGTTCCCCTCCGCCTTTTTGCTGCCCGAATATGTGGGCGATGAGGAGGCCGCTCCCGGTGACGTTGACCTGAACAACCGCGATGAGCTTTTTGATGATGCCGCACGCATAGTGGTACTCAACCAAATAGGGTCAACATCAATGATCCAGCGAAAATTCTCTATCGGTTACAACCGGGCCGGGAGAATTATGGACCAGTTGGAAGCCGCAGGAATCGTGGGACCCAGCGAGGGAAGCAAAAGCCGTCAGGTATTTATTCAGGATGAATACAGTTTGGAACAATTATTGAATAGCTTGAACTAAAAATTAATGATGAAGCATCTTTTTTTGGCAACTTTCTTTACATTTTCGGTTTGTGCTATCGCTGCACAACAAGACCAGCGGGTTAAATCAATTCTCGATACCATGCGCGATAAGATCACCTCTTACGAAGGGATCAGCGCTGATTTTGTTTTTTCGATGAAAAACAACGAGATGGATATTGACGAAGAGAACCGGGGAACCATTAAATTGAAAGGAAATAAATACCTGGTTGAACTTCCTGAAATCGGTATTAATGTCTATTCCGACGGCAAAACCGTTTGGAACTATATGCAGGATGGAAACCAGGTGACCATATCTAATATGGAAGACAACGATAATGAACTGATGGATCCGGCAGCCCTCTTCTCAATCTATGAAAAGGGATTCCGGTCGGCCTATATAGGAGAAACTACCCGTGGAACCACACCATGCCATCAGATCGAACTCTATCCCGATCAGAGTGCCGGTGATGTTACCAAAGTAGTTGTTCACATTGGTAAAACGGACCATCTGCTGAAATCGGTTCAGCTATTCAGTACCGATGGTAATCTGTATGCTATTGAAGTGAAGTCGATGAACAATTCCGGTGTTCTGCCCGATAATTATTTCATTTTCAATCCATCCAAATTCCCCGATGTTGAAGTAATCGACTTCAGGTAATCAAAAAACTGGTGATCGCCAGGTGATAGGAGTGAAGTCCGAACCCCATGACACAACCCCTGCAAACAGGGCCAATCAGCGATTTATGCCTGAAATCTTCCCGTGTCAGAGTATTTGATATATGAACCTCAACAACCGGAGTTGTAATTCCGGCAACGGCATCGCGAAGAGCCACGGAAGTGTGGGTGTATGCTCCGGCATTCAAAATAATGCCGTCAGCTGAAAATCCAACCTCATGAAGTTTGTCTACCAATTCACCTTCAATATTCGACTGGAAGTAGGTTAATTCGACTTTTGGAAATAATATTTTCAATTTTTCGAAATAAGTTTCAAATTGCTCTGAGCCGTATATGCTCTGCTCTCGCTTTCCTAACAGGTTCAAATTTGGGCCGTTAATAATCAATATTTTCATTATAGTTCAACTTTAAAAATTTTATCTTAACTTTATGGTCATTAATTCGCGGTAAATATCATAGTTTTGGGTACTACTTTTCTACCGGTTGGTCAAATGTATTGAATTCTGCAGATAAAAATAAAATAAAATCGAACACTATGAAATGGGAAGAGAGCAAAAAAGGATATGAAACTTATCTCAAGCTTGAAAAGTCTTTATCGCCAAATTCGACCACAGCCTATATTAATGATGTCAATAAGCTGATTGAGTTTTTGAATAAGTTTTATAAGAAGATCGGTCCGGAAAAGGTTAAACTGTTGCACCTGAAAAAATTCATTGAATGGTTAAATGAACGTGGTGTCAGTCCACGGACCCAGGCACGAACCATTTCGGGCATCAAATCTTTTTACAAATATTTATTGATCGAAGGGATGATAACCAGTGATCCGACAGCGCTGCTTGAGTCGCCCCGGATCGGACGAAAGCTTCCCGACATTCTGAGTATGGAGGAGATTGATGAATTGATTGATGCCATAGATATCGATAAACCCGAAGGGCAGCGCAATAAAGCGATGTTAGAGACCCTGTATAGCTGCGGATTGCGGGTTTCTGAACTGGTAAGCCTGAAAATTACAAACCTCCATTTTGCTCAGGGATTTATTAAAATTGAAGGAAAGGCTGACAAAGAGCGGTTGGTTCCCGTGAGCAGCCGGGCAGTCGATGAGATAGAGAAGTATATGGAGAGCTACCGTCAACATCTTAAAATCAGTAAGGATAGTGAAAATATTCTTTTTCTTAACCGGCGGGGTAAGAAGCTGAGCCGCGTCATGGTCTTTACCATCATTAAGAATTTAGCCGGGAAGATTCAACTGAAGAAGAAGATAAGCCCTCACACATTCCGTCACTCGTTTGCCACTCATCTGATCAACGGCGGAGCAGATCTCCGGGCTGTACAGGAGATGCTGGGACATGAGTCCATTCTGACGACAGAGATCTACACACATCTTGATCGTGACTATCTGAAAAATACCATTCATCAGTTTCATCCCAGGTCATAACGACACGATGCATCGATTTTTATTTCGTCTGTCGGCTTCAGTGGTTTCATACGGTGATACCTGATAAAAATCACGATCTTTTTTTTGTATTATCAATTGAGGGAGTCCTCTTTTTTGTATCTGATATTCAAACAAGTGTCATTATAGTTAGTGGCTCAATCGCTCTTTTTTTTATAATCCTGTTAAAATTCTATTGTCAATCCGGTAATGTCTTTATTTTTGCTATTAATTTTTTTTAAAACAGGTTAAACCATTGGTTTTACACAAAGCAGACAGAAAACATTAAAATTTTATTACATGGAAAATGCATCGAAAAAACATCCATCGGGATTGTGGGTACTGTTTTTTACCGAAATGTGGGAGAGATTCAGCTATTACGGTATGCGGGCCCTTCTGGTCCTCTATTTGACATCGACGGTACTTAACGGGGGATTCGCATTCGCTGAAAACAGTGCGCTTGAGATTTACGGGATATTCACCGGATTGGTTTATCTGACGCCTATTTTGGGGGGGATCGTTGCCGACCGGTTTATTGGTCAGCGCAAGGCGATCATCATTGGCGGACTGATCATGGGATTGGGGCAGGCTGCTATGGCCTATTCTGAGGCGGTGACCAGCATGGTGTCAAGCACAACACCGGAGCAACTCATGGCTTTAAGGCAGTATTGGCTCTATTTGGGGCTTGGACTGCTGATCATCGGGAACGGATTTTTTAAACCCAACATTTCCACCCTGGTAGGTCGATTATATGCCGATGGCGATCCGCGCAAGGATGCTGCTTTTACCATTTTTTACATGGGGATCAATATTGGTGCATTTCTGGCTCCCCTGGTCGCAGGATTTCTGGGTGAGACCATCGGTTGGTCGTGGGGATTTGGCTCGGCTGCCGTAGGGATGTTTATCGGAACCTTCTGGTTTTGGGCACAACAGAGTAAGCTGGGAACCATCGGTTTTGGTCCGAAAAGAGTATTTACCACAGAGAAACCACATCTGACCGGACGCGACTGGGGGGAGATCCTGGTGTGGGCAGCAGGAATTGTCGGATTTGTCTTTCTTTTTGTAAAAACCTGGTGGTTGCTGCCTGAAGGCATAGCTACCGGAATCATACGAGTTGCTATTATTGGTGCTGTTGCCGCCATCGCCTATATCATATTTAAAAATACCACCGGCAAAACCGAGTGGAGCCGCATCGGAGCAATCCTGGTTTTCAGCTTTTTCAATATTCTCTTCTGGTCGGGATTCGAACAGGCCGGAGGTACTTTCAATCTCTTTGCACGCGACCTGACCGACCGGATGATCGGGAGCTTCGAGCTAAAAGCTTCCTGGTTTCAATCGGTGAACCCGATTGCTATTGTTACTTTAGCTCCGCTTTTTTCGATGCTCTGGATTGCCCTTGGCAAACGAAATCCATCGACCCCGGTGAAGTTCAGCATTGGCCTGCTTCTTCTCTCGTTAGGGTTCGTTGTCATGTTCACAGCCGACTCCATTGCATCGCCCGAAAATCTGGTTAATCCTTTATGGCTCGTGCTTGTTTACCTGCTCCATACCACCGGTGAGCTCTGTCTGAGCCCCATCGGGCTGAGTATGATCAGCAAATTATCACCGCCGAAAATCACCTCGTTGATGATGGGCCTCTGGTTTGCATCCATCGCATTGGCAAACTACCTGGCCGGGGCACTGCGCAGCTTGTTAGAAACATTCATGCCCGGCATGAACCTTTTCCTTTTCCTGGTGATTACGGCTGGTTCGGGAGCGCTGCTGATGTTTCTGATCTCACCCTGGCTTAAGAAGTTGATGCGTGGCATAAATTAGCATGAAAAATATTTCAGATCATGAAACAAAAAGATCAAAGCCGCAGAACCTTTATCAGGAACAACACGATGGCAGGGGCAGGAGCTATTCTCAGCCTGGGCACTGCCAATCAATTGCTTGCAAACACCCTGCCGGAGGGAGCTAACCCGGCAATTCTGGGAGGCCCCCGATCGGTTTCCTCGCCGAACTGGCCTTCGTGGCCGGTCTGGAATCCGGAGACCGACGAGGAGTTGCTTTTGAAAGTGATCCGCAGCGGGGTGTGGTCGCGAAGCAAGATCGTTGATGCATTTGAAAAACGATGGGCTGAACTGATTGGCGCCAAACGATGTCTTTCGGTCGTAAATGGCACCAATGCACTGAATGCCGCCCTGGCCCAATCAGACATTGGCTGGGGCGATGAAGTGCTGGTTACACCCTATACCTTCATCGCTTCGGTAAGCAGCATCCTTTTTAACGGCGCTATGCCAGTGTTTGTCGATGTCGATCCGGAGACCTTCCAGATGGATCCGGAAAAGATTGAGGCGAAAATAACGTCGAATACCCGGGCTATTATGCCGGTGCACATCTTAGGGCTTCCATGCGATATGGAAAAGATTATGGCCATTGCCCGCAAGCACAATCTGCTGGTAATAGAAGATGCATGTCAGGCCTGGCTGGCGGAGATCAACCATAAAAAGGTGGGAACCTTTGGCAATGCCGGCTGTTTCAGTTTTCAGAACTCAAAAAACATCCCGATTGGCGAGGGAGGTGCCATTGTCAGTGATGACGATGCCTTTATGGATCGATGCTATTCATTTCATAACTATGGAAATCCGTATGGCACGGTGATTGGTGATGTCGGGTCAGGCACCATTATGGCCGGGACGAAACTGCGGTTCACCGAGTATCAGGCGGCGATCGGACTGGCACAGATGGAGCGACTGCCGGCGCAGACCGATACGCGTCATAACCATGCTGAATATCTGAAATCGATGATTGGTCAAATCCCCGGAATCGTTCCCTATCGCCTGACACCCAATGTGACCAAGGCAGCGTTTCACCTCTTCCCGTTTCTATATAAAAAAGAGGCATTTAAAGGACTATCACGGGATAAATTCCTGGCAGCATTAAGAGCGGAAGGCGTTCCGTGTTCATCGGGGTACAGCGAACTCAACAAGATGCCCTATTTGAAGAATACGTTTAACAGCCGCTTTTTCAAAAAGTTCTATCCTGCCGAACGACTGGATTATAACCGGTATGCCGATGAGAACCAATGCCCGCTGAATGAAAAGCTGTGCAACGAATGGGCCGTTTGGATTCCGCAAAATGTGCTGCTTGGTTCAAAAACCGATATGGAAAATATTGCTTCTGCCATTGATAAGATTTACAAAAACGCTGAAAAAATAAGAGGATAACCTGCATCAGGATTTTTAACGGAACTGCTATGAGATTTGATCGTATTAAAAGAGTGTTTCTGCTCACGCTTGTCTTCCTCTTTACAGGAAGCGAACTTTTTTTAGCTTTTGGTCAGGCAGATGACTTTCAATGGAGAGCCGGTGTGTCAAAAGTAAAAATTACCCCCGGAGAGTCGATGTGGCTGGCCGGTTATGGTGCCAGGACCAAACCCTCGGAAGGGACGATGCACGATTTATGGGCTAAGGCCCTATGGCTGGAAGATGTCAACGGGAATCAGGCGCTGTTGATTACGACCGATCTGCTGGGATTTACCCAACAGCTATCCAGGCAGGTCAAGAGCCGGTTGGAAGCGCAGTTTGGATTGTCTGAAGCACAAATCATTTTAAGCAGTTCCCATACCCACTCTGGACCGGTATTATCGAATGCACTCACCAGCATCTATCCGCTTAATTCAGAAGATCAAAAAAAAATTGACAGCTATACGGAAGAGCTTGCCCGAAAGATCCTTGATCTGGCATTGGACGCCCGGAAGAGGCTTCAGCCGGCAGCGCTCTATGCCGGTAACGGAGTGGTCAGGTTCCAGGTAAACCGGAGAAACAATCCGGCAGCCCTGGTCGAAGAGCTGACTGAGCTGAAAGGGCCAAACAATTTTGACGTACCGGTATTAAAGGTAGTTAATAAGAAGGGGAAGATGGAGGCACTGCTCTTTGGGTATGCCTGCCACCCTACCGTTCTGAGCGGTTATGAATGGTCGGGCGACTATCCGGGATTTGCTCAACTGGAGCTGGAGAAGCGGTTTAAAGGCACAACTGCAATGTTTTTCCAGGGTGCCGGAGCCGACCAGAATCCACTCCCTCGCCGGTCGGTTCACCTGGCCCGGCAGTATGGACAGGAGCTGGCCGCAGCGGTGGAGCGGGTACTGAATGAAGATATGCGCAAACTGAAATCCAGTTTCACATCAGCCTATTCCGAGATCGATCTGACGTTGGCGGATCCTCCGTCGGCCGGGGAGCTGAGAAAAATGATCGAAGAGAAAAAATCGTATGAAAAACGTTGGGCCGAGCAGCTTCTGGCAAGGGTAGAAGCCGGGGAATCCGTTGAATCATCCTATCCCTATCCGGTTCAGCTGTGGCAGTTGGGAGATCAGACCCTAACTGCATTGGGAGGTGAGTTGCTCGTCTGGTACGCCATTCAGTTAAAAATGATCTTGGGCAAAAACAGCTTCGTTATGGGCTACGCCAACGATGTGATGGCCTATATTCCATCCGAAGAGGTGCTGAAGGAGGGGGGGTATGAAGGGCAAACTTCTCAAATGGTATATGGACTGCCGGCGGTATGGAAGCCGGGCATTGAAGAGACGATTGTTCTGGGCGTGGCAGACCTTGCCAGGCAACATGGCTTTCCGGTGGATCAAGAAGCCGCAGATCGCCTCTATGCTAAAGCGAATGAAACAGCGCATGCTGAAATCAAAGAATCCTCCAAATCCCTGATTGCAGAGCCTGTCTTTTCGGGATTTGATTTTGCCCACGACACCTACAATGCGTTGTCCAGGGCAAGCGACGGCAAGATCTACTATGTGCTCTCTTCGCAGTTGCCCGATACCATGTGCGCTTTTATGAAACAGGCGGCAAGCTCTATTTTTCTACCCATGTGGGTTTTTATGAGATGATCGATGGTATGGAACGCCTGCCGGTTCATGCCCCCGAAGGGCATAAGCTCTATCCGGGCGGCCATTTTCTCAGCTACGACATCGCTTCCGGGGCCATTGAAGATTTGGGGCTGGCACCCGAAGGGGAGGGTGTACTGACTATGACCATGGACCGGGAGCGGATGCAGATTTATGCCATCACCTGGCCGATGGGCTATTTCGTGCACCTGGACCTGACCAACGGGAAGTTGAGAAATATGGGGCTGGTACCAGAAAAGGGCGAAGGGGGGACAGTGGGCGACGACTACCGGGTGCTCTGCCGCTCGATGTTTGTCGATCCCCGCAATGGAAAGGTGTACTATTCTACCGCAGAGGGTGATATATGGTACTACGATCCTGCACAGGAGAAGCGTTCTAAGATGGAGGGGGTCAACCTGCGGCTTGACTACTTCGGGAAGTACGACTATACCCATCCGGGCAGTATGGCCTTTAACTGGCGTCAAATCTTCTGGCACCCCGATGAAAACGTGGCTTATGGTGTGCATGGGAACTCCGGCTATCTGTTTAAATTTGATCCACGCACGGCTCATATTGAGATCGTTCAAAGAATCACCTCAATCCCATCGCAGAAAAGCGGGATGTTCGACTACTTCAGCTATGGTTACCTGGGCTTTGATCTGGGGCCCGACGGGGAGACTATCTACTACCTGACCGGCGGACCGATCTATGAAGATGGCCGGCGGGTGAAGGGCGTGGAGGAGATCGCCATGGGAGCGGCACGAGGACTGGAGAACCTGCACCTGATCACTTACCACATCCCTTCGGAAACCTATACCGACCATGGTGCGGTGGTCTATGACGACGGATCGGTACCGATCTATGTCAACAGCATCGCCATCGGAACGGATGGCTCGGTCTATACGCTGGCCCGCTTTATGCACAAAGGTAAAGAGATCCAGGATCTGATCAAAATTCCCAATCCGTTTAAATAGTAACGTGACAATCGACTTTGTTTGTTTATCCTTTGAAACAAATCATAAATATGCTGGCATATACTGTCAAAATAATCCTGTATATTCTGTTATAATAAGTTAGTTAAAACAAAGTTAATTAGATGAACAGAGAAAAACCAAATAACGACCGGCGTAGTTTTATTCGAAATGCCGCTTTATCAACAATTGGACTGGCTGCTGCAGCCGTGCTGCCAGGTCAGGCATCGGAAAATTTTCGCAAAACATTTACTACCGTTAAAAGTCCTAAAATAGAACCAAAATCAGCCATCAGCCCGTCGAACAGGATCAATTTTTCCGTAATAGGCATTAACCACTCTCATATCTATTCACAGGTGGCCATGGTTATTGAGGGTGGGGGACGGCTGGTCTCCTTTTTTGCTAAAGAGCCTGAGCTTATTGCGGCTTTTACCAAACGGTATCCTCAGGCAGTTTTGGCCCGGAGCGAAGAGGAAATTCTTGAAGATGAATCCATTCATCTGATTGTTAGCGCTGCCATTCCAAATGAACGGGCAAAGCTGGGCATTAGGGCTATGCTTCATGGGAAGGATTTTATGGTCGATAAACCGGGAATCACCTCCCTGAAACAGCTATCTGAAGTACGCAAGGTCCAAAAAAGGAGCGGTCGCATCTATTCTATTAATACTGAGCGATTTGAAAATCCGTCAATAGTGAAAGCGGGTGAATTGGTAAAGGCCGGAGCCATTGGGGACGTGGTTCAAACCATCGGATTAGGTCCACACCGGATGAGTCCCAAAACAAGGCCCGACTGGTTTTTTGATGCAAAGAAGACCGGTGGCATCATCTGTGACATCGGTTCGCATCAGTTTGATCAATATCTCTATTTCACCGGAACAACGGCCCCGACCGTAGTAGCGGCACACGCCGGAAATATCAACAATCAAATCTATCCCGGATTTCAGGATTACGGTGACGTAACCCTTCGCGGTGACGGAGGAATGGGATACATCAGAGTTGACTGGTTCTCACCCGACGGACTTAAAACGTGGGGTGATGGCCGGCTGACGATCCTGGGTACCGATGGTTACATTGAACTCCGCAAAACCATCGATATTGAGGGAAGGGAGGGAAAGAATCATCTTTTTCTGGTTAACCAGAAAGAACGCAACTATTTTGACTGCAGTCAGGTCCCTCTCACTTATGGAACACAACTGGTTGATGATATACTGAACCGCACCGAAACAGTCATGAGCCAGGCTTATTGTTTCATGGTTGCCGAATTGGGATTAACTGCTCAAAAAAGAGCGAAGATCATTTCAAATTCAGGTAGTTCATAATAGCTTCATCTCCCTGGAGGGCTCCGTCCGGCAGGGGATTCTCAGCGGTAAAAACATGCAGTTGCTCTTCCGGCAAAATGGTGACAAAATCCTCCTGAATGGTCGGGGAGAAGGTGACCTTTCCTGAATTGAGTTTCAGGTGGTGGGCAAAAAAGTTATACATCACAGCCCGTTTGGAATATCCGTAGTCATGTTTTTCGGCCGGGAAGTGTACATTCTCCACTTTATGTTCTGCATCGTAGAGTTTATATACTTTCTGAATATAGGGGTATTCAATACGCGGTGTATTCCGGGTCCAGTCGTTGCTGTTCGAAATGAGCAGCATTGGCCGCGGGGCACAAAGCGCTGCAATCTCTACGTTGTTGGTCTGATGGGTTGCACGCTTATGGATAGGCATTCCGCTTTCGCAGACACACCCTCCGAAAAAGTGGGCAGAGACCTGCACACAGGGCACCGATACTTTGATCCGGTCATCGATGGCTGTCAGTAAAAAAGTTTGTGTAGCCCCGCCCGATCCGCCGGTCATGCCAATCCGTTCCGGATCCACATCGGGCCGGGAGAGCAGGTACTCCAAAACACGCTTGCTGTTCCAGGTCTGTAATAACATGGCTATGGGCATCTTATGCGATGTCACCTGGTGTGAATCGCCATGGCCGACCATGTCATAGGCAAAAACAACAGCTCCCATACGTGCCAGCACGGCACAACGGTATTGTACATCCGCCTTCAGCCGTTTGTCCTGTAAATGGCCGTGCGGTGATAACACCGCGGCATATTTTCCTTTGGCATCTGACGGCCGGTACAGGTTCCCGGTAATGTAAAAACCGGGAAAACTTTCAATTCGAATGTTTTCAACCAGGTAGCCATCGAACGCCCGGGACCGGGTGATTACCGGATGAAAATTCCCTTTAATATCAGGCATCTGATTCAGCTTCATGCCCTCAATGATCCCTTTCCGGATCATAGCCGCCCGCTCTTCCCAGCGCGCTAAATTGCTCCAGCTCTTTTCAAATGTTTTCATCATCCGGTTGGCCTCATCTTCACTCCAGAAATAGCCCACGCAGAGATCATCCTGCGCACTGCTCTTAATTCCGGCAGAGAAAACCAGCAACAGGAGAAGTGTCAGTCCCCTGCCAAATAAATTTATCCGATGAGTTCTGTTGATTTGCATGGTTTGTTTATTTAGATATTTACCGTTAATAACGCATTCCGGCCAAATAGAAGATAATATTCAGCAAAATATAGGTAAGAATGGTCAGTGCCAGTCCCAACACATTGAAAAAGACAAATAGCAGGATGGCGATCAATGCGAACAGATACCGATACCAGTTGTCCGTCAGGCTGAAATTTTTTATTTTCAATGAGAACATCGGAAGGGTGCTGACCATCATGGCTGAGGTAAAAAGTCCCAGCACGATCAGCGTCTCCGTAGAGAAGATCACCCGGAATAATCCCTGAAAGGCAGGAAACTCCAGCATCAGACCGATGGATGCCCAGAACAGGCCATTGGCCGGGATGGGAAGTCCGGTGAAGTGGGCTGAATCGGACTGTTTTGCGTTGAAACGTGCCAGCCGCAAGGCACCAAAAACAGGCATAAGCAGCGCAGAAAAGAGGATAAGCCACTGGTTGGCGTTGGCAGAGATCTCATGCACCGGCTGGTTCACTTCAAAAAGAGAGAACTCCAACAATGTAAAGAGAATGGCGGCAGGTGCCAGTCCGAAGGAGACCAGGTCGGCCAGTGAATCAAGCTGCTTGCCGGTTTCTGACCACGCTTTCAGGAGGCGGGCGGCCAGGCCGTCAAGAAAATCAAACAGCGCCGCAGCGCAAATAAAAATGCCGGCCCATATCAGATGGCCGTCAATGGCAAAAATTACGGCCATCGACCCCGAAACCAGGTTCAGCGAGGTAATGACATTGGGAATATGGTTCGTCAGGCGTTGCATGGGATATCAGGAAAAAGTGGCTATGACCGTTTTACCGCCGACCGATTTCTGACGCATCTGCACATTCACAATGGCATCTGCCGGTAAAAAGAGATCAACCCGGGAGCCAAACCGGATGAAGCCGTACTCTTCACCCTGAGCAACGTTGTCGTTAACCTTTTTGCTGGTAACGATCCGCTGTGCGACGGTGCCGGCAATCTGTCTTGCCATCACCTCCACACCGTTATTCATTTTAAAAACGGTAGAACAGCGCTCATTTAGTTCTGACGACTTTTTTACAAAAGCGGGGTAGTAGGCTCCTCGTTTATGGTGTTGGTAAACCACTTCCCCGTTAACCGGGGCCCGATTCTGGTGAACGTTGAAAACCGACATGAAGATAGAGACCTGCAAGCGCTCTTCCTTAAAATACTCTTTCTCGTAAACCTTCAGAATCTCAACAATTTCACCATCGGCAGGCGCCAGCACATGGTTCTCATTCTTTTCAATTTCACGGGGAGGAACCCGGAAGAAGAAGACAATCAGCAGTGCCAGAAAAAGCGAGGCTGCCATTAACAGGTAAAAGATGAGGTAGTCTCTCAGAAAAATGTAGATCAGTAGATCGACCACTGCCAGAATAAAAAAGGCAATGGGAATAATTTTTTTTCCTTCGTTATGTATTTGCATAGCTTAAATATTTCCTGACAATGTTAACCACACATAAATTACCGGTATCACAAACAGCAAACTGTCGAACCGGTCCAATAACCCGCCATGGCCGGGAAGGATGGTTCCCGAATCTTTAACCTTCAGCCGGCGTTTGATGATCGATTCAAACATATCTCCCAGCGTTCCGAAAAGGATCACAAGAACAGAGATCACCAACCAATCCGCAAGCGGAACGTATTTAAAAAGATATGAATTAGCAACCCCGATAAGTATGGCTGCAACCGTTCCGCCGGCAAACCCCTCCCACGACTTTTTTGGTGAGATCGTTGGGAGCATCTTATGCTTTCCAAACTTTGATCCGGCAAAATAGGCAAATGAGTCATAAATCCATACGGTAAACAGAACGCCTAAAAGCACATCCGGAACAAAATCGGTATTATACGGATACCCGGGATGAACGATAAAATTCAGCAGGCTGAACGGGATCGCCACATATACAAATCCGGTGAATGTAACCGCGCTGTTCTGCAAAATCAGTGACTTTTCACTAAATACTTCAAAAAGAAAAATAAAGATCAGAGCCGGAATGAAAATAAGGTAAGCTTTTGGAGGCAATATACCGTTTACCATGCCAAATAGAACCAAAAAGAAGAGCACTCCCAGGGCAAGTCCGGCGTTTTTTCTCGGCTTACTACCAGCTGTTTCCAGCAGTTGGTAGAACTCAAGCTGGGTAAAAAAGAGAAATGTGCCAAATATCACAGCAAAAAGCAACGGGTGAACGGCTGTGCCCGCCAGCATCAAAAGGACATATACCAGTCCTGTCATAGCCCGTCTGCGGAGATCTTTCAATGCTTCAGCTCTTTTAGGAGTTCCACTGCTTTTTGTTCGTCCGCCTCTCTGACATAAATGACGTAATCACCAAATGCTTTTATTGCTGTATCCTGCTGATTCATAACAACAACCTCCAGACCGTTGTTTTCAAGGATATCTTTGGCCAGGGTTGCTTTGTATTCGTGTGCGGTCAACAGCACATCTTTCCATCCTTTTTCCATACGAAACAGGGTTAAATTATTTCCGATACTGGTTTTTTATCTTCTTCCGGAACCGTTGTTTTTTCTTCCCCGGTGGGAGTCTCTGACTCGCCAACTCCTTCTCCGTTATTATTTTCCACACGTTTCACATCCCAGGGACGTTTACCAAAGATTCGCTCCATATCCTCGCTGAAGATGACTTCGCGATCGAGCAGAAGTTGTGCCAGCTGGCCGTGTCCTTCGCCATGCTCTTTCAATATTTGTTTGGCTCTGTCATACTGGCCGTCGATAATTTTTTTCACCTCTTCGTCGATCAGCTCCGCGGTTTTTTCGCTATACGGTTTTGTGAATGTGAAGTCGGATTGGCCGGTTGAGTCGTAGTAACTGACGTTACCAACCCGGTCGCTCATGCCAAAATAGCTCACCATGGCATAGGCCTGTTTGGTCACCTTTTCGAGGTCATTTTGGGCACCCGAAGATACACGGTTAAAGATCAGTTCCTCGGCAGCCCGCCCGCCCAGGGCAGAGCACATCTCATCCAGCAGTTGCTCTTTGGTGGTTATCGACCGCTCCTCCGGCAGGTACCAGGCAGCCCCCAGCGCTTTGCCACGGGGCACAATGGTTACCTTAAGCAGGGGATGGGCATACTCCAGGAGCCAGCTGATGGTGGCATGTCCTGCTTCATGAAAAGCGATGGTCTTCTTCTCCTCTTTCGAAATAATCTTATTTTTCTTTTCGAGGCCGCCGATGATACGGTCTACCGCATCTAAAAAATCCTGTTTGGCAACGGACTCACCATTTTTTCGGGCCGCGATCAGTGCTGCCTCATTACAGACGTTGGCAATATCGGCACCCGAGAAGCCGGGTGTCTGTTTAGCCAGAAAATCCACTTTTACATCTTCACTCAATAAGAGGGGACGCAGGTGAACCTTGAATATTTCTGCCCGCTCTTTCAGGTCGGGAAGCTCAACATGAATCTGACGGTCGAACCGGCCGGCACGCATCAGAGCCCGGTCTAATATGTCGGCCCGGTTGGTGGCTGCCAGAATGATCACCCCGCTGTTGGTGTCAAAACCATCCATCTCCGTAAGCAACTGGTTCAGGGTATTCTCTCGCTCATCGTTAGAACCAAAGTTGGGATTTTTTCCACGGGCCCGGCCAATGGCATCAATTTCGTCGATGAAGATAATGCAGGGAGCCTTGGCTTTTGCCTGTTTAAAGAGATCGCGGACACGCGAAGCACCTACGCCTACGAACATCTCCACAAAATCGGAGCCAGACATGGAGAAGAAAGGAACATTAGCCTCACCCGCAACCGCCCTGGCAAGCAGAGTTTTTCCGGTTCCCGGAGGTCCAACCAGCAGTGCGCCCTTAGG
>CAZILU010000041.1:0-5659 GCA_964540165.1 uncultured Mariniphaga sp. | reverse complement strand
ATCAACAAAAAGGGACCCAATCCCCATAAAATCTCCATGAACCAGTTTGTCTCCTCCTGATACTCAGGAAGAATCTCCTCGGCAGAACCCTCCTGGGCATCACGAAGATTGCGCTCAAACGTCTCTACCGATCCAATGTTGAACGTAAAATGTGGTCCCTCTTCCGAAGGTTTTGAGAACTGATTCTTGAATTTTTCTTCGTATTGCGCATAGTACTGCTTTTTAAGGTAAATTTTGGCCTTCTTGTCATTAACCACCACAATTCGTTCAATGTGATTGTTGGCGAGCATTTCGCTCTTAACATCGCTCCAGTTGGTTTCAACCGGTTGGCTCGATGAGCTTAAATAGTACTGAAGCCCAATGATGGCCAGGGCCAATACGCCGTATATCCAGTAAGCTTTAAATTTGGGCGGCTCTGGTTTATTTCCTCCCTTTTTATCACCCTTGTGAAATGGGTTATCCGGGGGAGACTGAGGAGATTGACCTCTATTTTCCTTACGCTCTGTCATAGTTGTTTCTAATTTTCAATATCTGCTTTTGTTATTTTTGCATCCGACCATAATCCCTCCAGATCGTAGTATTTTCGTGCCTCTTCATGGAACACATGAACAACCACATCTCCAAAATCCAACAAGATCCATATGGCATTCCGGTATCCTTCTACATGCCATGCATCTTCACCGATGTCCTCTTTGACCACCTTTTCAACCGATTGAGCTATGGCACTCACCTGGGTAGTCGAGCTTCCATGGCATACAATAAAATAGCCACATTCGGTATAATGTATGGTGTTTAAATCAATAATTATTATGTCTCTCCCCTTTACCTTTCGTATTCCTTCGAGAATTGACGCTTTTAATTTTTCAGTTACTTCTAAGTTTTTAATCATAAAAAACATTTATCCCTACAAAGATAATCTTTTTGATTTACTTCTTTTTTGAAAATTTTGTTTCCCTCCGATATAGACAATCTAAAATAAAAAATATAACCTTTGCATATCAAATGGACCTCTCAAAAACAGAGGCCTAATAAGCAGATATGTACCATCACCATTGCATCGTATTAAAGGAGGTTGATTCTACCAACAACTATGCCAACCGGTTGATTGTGGAAGGGAAGGGGCCGGAGGGCACCGTCGTTTTGTCAGGCTTTCAGAATCACGGGCGCGGACAGGCGGGCAACCGGTGGGAGAGTGCTCCCGGAATGAATCTGTTGGCCAGTTTTATCTTACATCCGGGATTTCTGCCACCCAACCGGCAATTTTACCTGTCAAAACTGGTTAGTCTGGCTGTTTTCGATTGGCTGTCGGAACAGATTCCCGATGTCGCGGTTAAATGGCCGAACGATATCTATGCCGGCAAGAAAAAGATTGCCGGTATTTTGCTGGAGACCAATGTTTTGGGCAATCGATTGCATTCGGCCGTAGCGGGTATCGGACTGAACCTGAATCAGACGGCATTTGATCGGGATCTACCCAATCCGGTAGCGCTGAAACAACTCACCGGGTGCGATTATGATCCGGTGATTGTAGCGTCAGCGATCAGAGAGAAGCTCTTTAGCTGGTATGAACACCTCAAATCGGGCAGCTTGACGGAGATCGACTCGGCCTATAGGCAACGGCTGTTTCTGGCAAACACCTGGGCATCCTTCCGGAAGGGTGACGCTATATGGCAAGCCCGGATCTGTGGCATTGGCGAATATGGACAGCTTCAGTTGGAGGATCGCCAGGGTCAACGCACTGAACACTTCTTCAAAGAGATTGAGTACGTACTTTGAGGGATATGGCAAAGTTGCCGACCGGCCATCCGGATTTTATGGGTATGGCAGCGATGCCAGTGTATCGGCTAATTGATTGATTCCCTCTTCCAGTTTTGATCCGACAATCATCTGAATCATCATGCTCAGATCGGCATGCAGGGTAAGCCGCATCTGGGTCGAAAAAGCATCCACCGGTAATAACTGAATCCAAAAGGTGAAACTTAGCGGCAGTCCGCCCGAACTCTCAACCTTGATGGTTTTGAATGGCTCCCGGTTAACGATTCGGATTTCGGTAAGACCCATTCCCGTGACAGAGAACCGGCAGGAGTCACGATCCGATTCAAAGTTACTAATCTTAACCTGGGGAACCTGCCTGGTAATCTTTTCCAACAGGCCCGAATTGAGATACTGAGACAGGTTTTCAAAATTAGACAGATAGTCAAAAACAACCTGCTGGTTGTGACTGATTTGTTTTACATCACTAACGTATTTGTGGATGGTCATAATCTTATTTTTTGGGATGAGCACCTATTTTCCCCAGTTGGCAGGATCCTTACGCCACTCCATCAGGTTCTGAACCTGGTCTTCAGAAATCTCACCCAACTCCAGCGCCATATCGATTAACTTTGGATAGGTTGCCAGCGGTGTCAACTCAATGTTTGCTTTTTGAAAATTATCGTGGGCTACATTGAAGTTGTAGGTAAAAATGGACAACATCCCGATGACATCACCGCCAAAGAGGTTGATCGCTTCCGCTGCATGCAAACTGCTTACGCCGGTAGATACCAGATCTTCAATAACAACCACTTTTTGTCCCGGTTTCAAATCACCTTCAATCAGGTTTTCGAGCCCGTGCCCTTTCGGTTTGGAACGAACATAAATGAATGGAAGATCCAAAGCATCCGCAACCAAAGCGCCATGAGCAATAGCTCCGGTTGCAACACCGGCAATCACTTCTGCCTCCGGATATTTATTGCGGACAATCTCAACAAAACGGTCACGGATAAACGACCGGATATCAGGAAAGGAGAGAATTCGCCGGTTGTCACAATAGATCGGCGACCGCCAGCCCGATGCCCAGGTAAAGGGATTGTTCGGTTGAATTTTAATGGTATCGATCTCTAAAAGCTTTTTTACAACTTCATTTTGTATTTGTTCCATAATATTTTAATCGTTTGTATCCATTTTTTTTTGATATAGACTTTTCAACGAACTGTCACGCCCGAAAACAGGCAAAAATATTTAAACGTGTAACGTGCAAACCGTTATTTGGGCTATCTTTACTTAGTCATTTACCGTTAATTCAAATCAAAAACAAATGTATAAAGTTTTTCTGAATGACCGATCAATATTGATTGACGGAGCCGATAAAGTAACAATAAACAGCTCCTCCATTTTTTTCGGTCCTGCCGCCACGGCGGAAACCGTTGAAAAAAGGTTTCTGGAATTTGAGAATGAAAGCCGGAGAAAAAAATTTTTTTACTCTTTCAATCCGGAAGAGTTATTTGAGATGTTTCAGTCTCGTTTTTTGAATGTAAAAGCAGCAGGCGGCGTCATCCGTCATCAAGACCGGATCCTATTCATCTTCCGGAATGAGAAGTGGGATCTGCCCAAAGGGAAGATTGATCCGGGTGAATCTCCGGAAGAGGCAGCTTTACGTGAGGTCAGGGAAGAGACCGGATTGAAGCGCCATCAGATTATAAAACCACTTCCATCCACGTGGCACATCTATCCTTCGCCGCACGAAAAGCCGAAGCAGCGATGGATACTGAAAGAGACCTTTTGGTATGAAATGGAGGTGCCGGAGATGGAAGCGCTTCAACTGCAACAGGAGGAGGGAATAACGAAAGCCGAATGGATACCTGTGGGGAAGATGAACAAGGTGCTTAGAAACACTTATAAAAGTCTGAAAGATATGATTGAAAGCTATCGCCCCTGATTTCTGAGTTTTTCCATCTGCTGTTGTTTTAAGAAGGAGGCCAACTGAAGCTCAAATCCATCCAATGGAGCTTTAACATCCGTAAAAGCCACCCGGTGATCCGGTGTCAGAAGGAAGCAGGCCGGGAATGATTTTACCTGGTACGCCTCAATCAACCGGCTCTTATCATCAATCAGGTGAACACCGGGAACTTTTTCTTTATCAAGGAACATCTTCATTGGAATAAGTTCTGTTTTCCGAAGGATGACTATAATCTCCAGTTCATTTGAAAATTTCTCCTGTATGGATGTAAGGTATTTCAGGTGTTCCTGACATACCACCATTTCGGTATCGGCAAAGATGATGTACTTATGTTTCCGGGATGTCTCTGCTGCCGGTGAAGCGCTGTCATAGGGTTGGCCATTTGTGTTTTTCAGGTGAATAACCGGCGCGGGGGAATTTTTGCGGAGAAATTCCAATTTGCTTTTTACCTGGTTCGAGGCTGAACGTATCAGAGGATCAGAATGTTTTGAAAAGTAGGGAGAAGCAATCATTTTAAGTATATGTTCCTGCTGAAAATCACCTGAATAGAAACCATCATGCGCCATTTTCAGCAGGGCCAGGGCAGCCAGAGGCTCCTTCAATCCGTATGACGAGTTCAGATAAGAAACAAAGAAAGCCATGTCGCAGAGAGCCACAGCCTTTCGGATCGTAGCCCCATGTTCCATTTTGGCATCATAGCTCAATTGGTTTGTAAAAGCCTTTTCAAAAAGCTCAATAAAAGCCGGAAAGATGCTGTATTTTAACGGAATTTTCTGCAGAGCAGCGGCTATCTGCCGGGTAGATAGTCGCAGAGCATCGGCTTCCAAGGCTTTTATTTTCAGCTCCCGGTGCATGTGCAACGGTTCTGCTCCCTCATTGGCCGAAGGCGTCTTTAGTGCCCGGAGAACCGAGTCCATGGCTCCGGATGAGCGGTTAAAATAGAGTTGATTAAAATATTGGTCGGTCAAACGGTTCAACGCCATGTCAAATTTCTGAATCTGATCGGTGGTATGGTTGCCCGATTCCGTGGCAAACCAGAACTCAACCGGTTTAAAATAGGGATTTTTCTGATCGGCAAATGATTTTTCCCTTTGCGGGGGTAATTTTAACCGGATACTTTTTTTTGGTTCTAATATGATCATGCCCCGGTAGATGCCAAAATCACAATAAGCAAACACGGGTTGACCGACGGCGATCTCTGAATAAAAACTTCCATCGGCAGCGGGATTGATGGAAAATAGGGGAATCCGTTGCAGGGAAACCGGATCTGCATAAGTATAGAACTGCAGATTTTCTCCGGCATAATCTTTATGATTACCTTCGATAACCGTTAATCCTGTGGCCGAAAAAGCAGACAGAATAAATCCCACAAACAGCAGCGTACTATTTGTCATTATTTGTTTTATTATCGACGGCAAACTCACTCATATCAAGTCCATTTGGCAGAAACATACGGGCGTCGCCCCCATGCAGAATGATATCCCTGATGATGGTGGCATTTACCGGTGTATGCTCCGGTAGCGTCAGCAAAAAGATGGTTTCGATTTCGGGATGCATCTTTTTATTGACCTGCGCAATGGCCCGTTCATATTCAAAGTCGGCCGAAGTGCGAAGCCCCCGAAGAATGTAATTGGCGCCAACCTCCTTGCAAAAATCGACCGTAAGCCCCTCGTGAACGCGAACGGCAATTTTTGGTTCATCCATGAAAATCTGGTTGATCCATTTCAGTCGTTTTTCCAGCGGAAAAAATGATTTTTTGTTGGCATTGAACCCAATCATAATGATAATTTCATCGAACATCGACAATGCACGTTTTACAATGGACTCATGGCCAACGGTAAAAGGATCGAAGGAACCGGGAAAAATCGCTCTCTTCATAACTATTTTTTGCGCTAAAATACAAACATATTTTCTCTTTTCGCTGCATGGCAGTAAAAACGG
>CAZILU010000040.1:0-23282 GCA_964540165.1 uncultured Mariniphaga sp. | reverse complement strand
ACTGTCCGGAAAATCCGGACAGTTCAAAATGAAGGTGAAAGAGAGGTTACCCGTAATCTTGAATTTTATAATCTCGATGCCATTATTTCGGTAGGTTATCGTGTAAATTCGCAGCAGGCAACACAATTCAGAATTTGGGCAACAAAAACTTTAAAAGAATTTATAATCAAAGGTTTTGTGCTCGATGAAGAACGTTTGAAACAGGGGAAAAAACTTTTCGGCAAAGATTATTTCGATGAATTGCTCGAACGAATTCGGGAAATCAGGGCAAGTGAAAGAAGATTCTACCAGAAAATTACAGACATTTATGCTGAATGCAGTATTGATTATCAACCTAAATCGGAAATCACACAATTATTTTATAAAACCGTGCAAAACAAAATGCACTGGGCAATTACCGGACAAACTGCTGCTGAAATAATTTCATCAAGGGCAAAAGCAGAATTACCAAACATGGGACTGACCACCTGGAAAAATTCGCCCAAAGGAGTTGAATGACCATTAAATAGAGATGGCATAAAACAGGAGGTCAATATACAGTGCCGGTAATGTGTTGATGTGGAATCGCATTTTGAAAGAAAAATCAACAAATTTTGCAATGATTCTCTCCTTCCCATTTACTCATAATAGGAGATTTTTTCTTAACTTTTCATGATTTTTTTAATACGGATATTTTAATTTTCAAATAACGGATGGACGCATAATTTGCCCGGACTATTAAAATGTACGTTGAAGAATTTCTTAACTGAATTAAAATGTGATCTATGGACGGCGCCTTAAAAAGGAAAAACAAACTTCATTTTTTTAGTTTGGTGCTTATAATCAGCATCGGTATTTTGCTTTCAGGGTTTTATTACTACCAGAATGAAAAGAAGCATCATGCTTTGGGGAAGCACAATGAATTGATTGCCATTGGCAAGTTAAGAGCGGATCAGTTATCTGTTTGGTTAAATGACCGATTGGAGGAAGCTACGTTTTTTTCAACCATGTACCCTTATACGCAATATATCAGGGATATTATGTCTCAAAACACAGCGTCAGACGGGAAATTAAAAGATATTCTCTCCCTTATAATAACAGATAACCGGTATCAAAATATTTACATTTTGGATAACCGTGGAGAAATGCTGTTTAGTGTAGATCCGGATTTTACCATCGTAGATTCGGGGACTATAAGATTTGCCCTGGATGTCTTTAATTCCGGAGAGATTACCATTCATGATTTTTACTATTGTCCTACCCACCGGGAGATCCATTTTGAGATCTTTGCTCCTGTCCGTGATGAGAATCAAAACATTATTTCTGTTGTTATTTTTCGCATCAATCCGGATCTGTTTCTCTATCCCATTATATCGGAGAGACTGACTTCAAGTGTAACCAAAGAGTCTTACCTGGTAAAGAGGGATGGGGAACGAATTTTATTTCTTAGTCCGTTGCGTCACGTTGATAACTCAAAACTTCAAATATCAATATCTGATGACAGAGCCGAAGTGACTGCAGTTCGGGCATTGCAGGGAGAAGACGGAGTATTGGAAGGCGTTGACTATCGCAATGAAAGGGTGTTGTCGAACAGCAGGAGAATTCCAAATACAAATTGGTACATTTTAACTGAGATTGACATAAAAGAGCTAAATGAGGAGTTAGACAGGCAATCGTTTTGGTTTATAAGTGCCATTATTTTTCTCATTTTGATGATTGCTGCTTTTGTATCCTGGATTTATCACCGGCGACAACGGGATTTCTATCGGGAACTGTCAGAGAAGCGTATGCAGCTATTTCAGGCACAGGAAGAGTATGGTGCAACGCTGTACAGTATTGGTGATGGGGTTATTACCACTGACCAACATGGGAATGTCAAACACCTGAATCCGGTTGCCGAACGGTTAACCGGTTGGAGGGAGCCGGAAGCAATCGGGAAGCGTGTTGAAGAAGTTTTTGTGATTGAAAATGAGGAGACAAGGGATAGCGTGGAGAGTCCGGTTCATAATGTTTTAAAAAATGGCCGGGTCGTTGGTTTGGCTAATCATACCATTTTAATTTCGAAGGAGGGACATGAAACTCCGATCAGTGACAGTGGTGCTCCCATCAAAGATAAGGATGGTCGTTTGTTGGGTGTAATTATGGTTTTTAGTGATCAGTCAGAACTGAGAATTCGTCAGAAATTGACGGATATCCGGTTGAAAATGTTTGAATATGCCATTGATCATACCTTAAAGGAGACACTGACCCGGACGTTGGATGAGATATGCCTGTTGCTAAAAAGTCCTATTGGTTTTATTCATTTCTTCATACCTGACCAGGATAAATTATGGCTTCAGACCTGGTCGACACTGACACAAACGGAGTTTTGCAATGCAGAGGGTACCGGTGTGCACTACGATAGTGATGAAGCTGGGGTATGGGCTGATGCTGTACGAATGAAAAGGCCGGTTGTACACAACGACTATGATTCGCTGCCAAATAAAAAGGGTATGCCTGAAGGTCATGCCAAAGTTATCAGAGAGCTGGTGGTGCCGGTGATCAGAAATGACCATGTTGTTGCTGTCATGGGTATTGGGAATAAACCAACGGATTACCATGAGAAGGATGTTGAAATTTTAAGTTTTCTCGCGGATGTATCCTGGGAAATTGCCGGGCATAAACTGAATGAAGACCGGTTACGCCAAAGTGAAGAGCGGTTTGTCAGACTTTTTGAAAGAGCACCGTTGGGATATCAGAGTTTGGATGAAAGTGGCCACTTTATTGAGGTCAATCAGGCCTGGACTGAATCTCTTGGATTTGGGAAGGAGGAGGTTATTGGGAAGTGGTTTGGAGACTTTATGATTCCTGAAGAGGTTGATGCCTTTCGTGAACGGTTTGCTGAATTTAAGAAAAGGGGAAATGTTCGTTGCGAAATCTGGATGAAGCATAAAAGCGGAGATCAACGGTTGTTTGCGATTGAGGGGAATGCCGGATATAAGGATGACGGATCATTTGAAAAAACCCACTGCATCCTTCGAGACATTACCGAAAGCCGGCATTTAGAGATGAAATTGCTGGAAAATGAACGGCAACTCTCCTCTATGGTAAGCAACCTGCCCGGATTTGTATATCGTTGCCTGAATGATAAGGATTGGACTATGCTATACATGTCAAAGCAGTGTGAGCACATTACCGGATATGATCCTGATGATTTTATTTTCAACAAGAGATTGACCTTTAATGATATTATTAAAAGGGAGTATCACTCAATTCTTCGCGATGAGTGGAACCGCGTTTTAGCTGAAAAATCTTTTTTTAGAAAGGAGTATGAAATTTTAAATTCCCGTAACGAGATACGATGGGTGTTGGAACAGGGAGTCGGCGTTTATGATGAGTCGGGAAATTTATTGTTTTTAGAAGGATATATTGAGGACATTACGGATGGGAAAGTATTTGAATTGCAGTTGCGGGAAAGTGAAGAGAAGAACCGGTTGATTATGGATAACAGTATGGATGCCATTCTACTTACAAAGCCCGATGGTTCTATTATTTCAGCCAATAAGGCTGCCTGCAAAATGTTTGGGATGACAGAAGCGGAGATATTAAAAGCTGAACGTATCGGTTTGGTTGATATGAATGATTCACGATTGCCGGAACTCCTGTTGGAGCAGGAAACGCATGGCTACGCGGAAGGGGAACTTGACTTCTTTAAGAAGGATGGCTCAAGATTTACTGCCGAGATAACGTCATCGGTGTTTCAAAACAGCAGAGGGGAGTATTTTACCAGTATGATCATAAGAGATATTACCGAACGCAAGCGATGGGAAAAGGATCTTGTCGTTGCCAAGGAGAAGGCTGAAATCAGTGACCGTTTGAAATCAGCCTTTTTAGCCAATATGAGCCATGAAATACGAACACCGATGAATGGGATCATTGGATTTTTAGGATTGTTAAAATCAAAAGATCTGGATGAGAAGAGTAAGAGGGAGTATATCGATCTGGTTAATAAGAGTGGCCAACGACTGCTGGATACGATTAACGATATCATCGAAATTTCAAAAATAGAAGCAGGGGAGCAGGAGGTAAAAAGTTCGGCGGTTGATATCAATGAAATCATGAGGTTTCATGTTGACTTTTTCCTCCCTCAGGCTAAAAAGAAAGGGATTGAACTTATTATTGCTGAACAGATTCCACGTCATAAGGCCTTAATTGAAACCGATAAGAATAAGCTTAATAGTGTTCTTTCCAATTTGGTTCGGAATGCCATTAAGTTCACTGCTCAGGGGGGCATACAATTGGGAAATTTTTTTAAAAATGATGCGCTTCATTTTTACGTTAAAGACACCGGATGTGGCATTCCTGAGGATAAATTAGCGCTTGTTTTTGAGCGTTTTATGCAGGCAGACCCAAGTACTACCCGTGCGTATGAAGGATCGGGATTAGGGCTGACGATCGCTAAAGCCTATGTTAATTTGTTGGGAGGGAAGATCTGGGTGGAATCAAAAATTAATGAGGGAAGTACATTCTATTTTTCTATCCCATATAAATCGTTATCCGACAAATACCACGTTCCTGTCGATCAGATCTCTATACCACAAGGTTATTCAAGCAAAATGACCATTTTAATCGCAGAGGATGATGACACCAGTTTTCAGTACTTAAAGATTGTTCTGAAAAAGAGAAACATCACTCCAATTCGGGCAGTGAACGGAAAGGAAGCAGTCCGGCTTTTTATGCAGCGCCCTGATATTTCGTTAATTCTAATGGATATTAAAATGCCCGTGATGGATGGCCTGGAAGCTACCAGGGAGATTCGGGCCTTCAATAAAACGGTTCCGATTATTGCTCAAACGGCTTTTGCATTATCAGGGGATGAGGAGAGGACAAAATATGCCGGATGTAATGATTATTTATCAAAACCAATAAAACCAGTTGATCTTTTTGAAGTGTTGGATAAGTATTTAATGTAAAAGGATTTGATCTGTTCCCTCCTTTGAGGGACTTGTCGTTATACTTTTTGTGAACTGATACATCAGAATGATTTTCGACGGATCATTCGAAATGGATTCTTTAATTTGCGCTTTTCTCCGTTCAAAATGAGTTCAGCCAGTTTTGTTCCCATATAGTAGAAATCGGTGCTGATCACTGTGATTCCATCGGCCAGCACCTCCTTCAAATTGGTGTCATTATAGGCTATGATGCTTACATCAGATCCGATTTCCAGCTGTTTCACCCGACAAATTTTTATAAAGTCAACCAAGTCATCATCATCAATGATAATATAGAGTTCATTCTTCTTCGGATCTGCATTTGCTGCTCCCAGAAGGATCTCATTTTCCAATTGATGGTGAGCACAGAACTTTCTAAATCCGGCTATTATTTCCATGTTAGACATAGGATCGGTAGAGAATATCAAGGTAATGCGGCTGAATATTTTGATTTTTCCCAGAACCGGTGTCAATGCTTCCTGGATATCATTTTCAAAGTCTTCATAAACTACCGGATAAGAAGAGTGAATGAATTGAACATCTTTGTTTAATAAAACCAATTTATCTTTTGGAATCAGGTTGAATGCCTCAATAACTTTTGTGTCGTACGCATAAAAGAAGGGCATAATTACGTAATAATCATACGAGTTAACGTTGGCAGACTGTATGATGTTTTCGAATCGTTGCACATCGTAATTATGTACGTGAAAATCAATAATTGCTTTCATGTTCAATGCATCGATGAATGCATTGTAGATTATTTTTTTATAAGCTGTCAGCTTATTAAAGACCAATAAAATACGTAGCGTGGATTCATTGAGTTTTGCGGAGATATAATAACCTTTGCCAGGCACCGATACAATAATTTTTTGTTTCTGTAACTCTGTATAGGCATGCTGTACCGTATCTTTTGACAACAGCAATTCAAAACTTAAATCATTGAGTGACGGCAACTGGTCACCAATCTTTAACTGATTGTTTTTTATAGCGTTGATAACTGCATGAACGATCTGTTTATAGATAGGGTCAAGGCAATGACTATCGACTTTGAACACAGCGATGATATTTTTATTTTCCTCCATAATCAGTACTGTACAGTATAGTTGATCGTATGATATTTAGTAAAATTGCTCTTCAACCAAAAAGAGAGATATCAAATGTATTTCAAAATTACGAAAAATAGTAACTGTTTGTTTTTATCATGAGAGCGCTGGTTTTACAAAGTGATAAGGTTTTGCGTTACCGGGAGGTTGAGATGCCCTCGTCAGAAGCACCGGGTAATTTGTTGATAAGGGTTGTGGCCAGTGGCATATGTGGTTCTGATATAGGCCGTGGTTTTGGTGGAAAGGCATATCATTATCCATTGATTATGGGGCATGAGTTTTCCGGAATGGTAGAAACGTCAATCCCGGGCAGCAAATTTCGGGAGGGTGATCGTGTGGTCGTTTTCCCGTTAATTCCATGCCGGCGCTGTGAAGCATGCCAGAGTGGCGATTTTGCTCAATGCGTTGATTATGATTACTATGGTTCACGTCGAGATGGAGGATTTGCGGAATATGTATCTGTTCCTGAAGCGAACCTGTTTCATGTGCCGGATCGTGTGGATTTAGTTCATGCGGCCATGACTGAACCGGCAGCAGTAGCATTGCATGGGGTTAGGCAATTGAACCATTTGGTCGGTTCTGTTGCGGCAGTGTTTGGTTGTGGGCCTATTGGCAATATGGTTGCTCAATGGTTAAGAATCGGCGGTTGCTCGACAGTTATTGTGGTAGATATTGATCCCATGAAACTGGAGATTGCCAGGCAAATGGGTTTTACTCCCGTTAACAGCCTGGAAACCGATCCTGTTGATGCGATCAATCAGATCACGAAAGGCCGGGGGTCTCATGTCTCCGTTGAAGCTGTAGGGCATCCTTCAACTTTTTTACAGGCGATTCGCTCCGTTGGGCGGATGGGACAGGTCGTGTTTATGGGCAATATTCACGGCACATTTCAAATAGGAGAAACGGATTTTTCTAATCTGCTTCGGAAAGAGATAAAGATTTACGGAACATGGAACAGCAAAATTGCGCCCCGTGGGTCTGATGACTGGTCAACGGTTTTAAACATGATGGATGATCAATTGCATGTGGCTGAACTGATAAGTCATACCCCTTCATTAAGTGAGGGAGTGGAAATATTTAATGCAGTCGTTCATAAACAATTATCATTTAATAAGATAATTTTTAAAATATAAGATTTATGATTGAATTGGGAGTTAAATCCGATCCGATAGAAACCCGTTACAGTTTTGAGTGGTTATTTAATCTGATGAATGAGATGGGATTATCGGTGGTGCAAATGGGATCATTTCCTGAATTATATACCGTTGATTTGCAGTGGTTTGATCACGTAAAGGATTTGGCTGATAAAAAGAATATTCACTTGAAGAGCCTGTTTACGGCCCACAGGGAGCTTGGTGGATTTTTTTACCATAACATTTATATGGAAGAGGCAGCTCGCAAAATGTATGAGCGATTTATCGATGTTGCCTCTCATTTGGGCGCAGACTATTGTGGCTCCAATCCGGGAGCGGTTTACAGAGACCGGATGGAAAGCAAGGAACTTGGCATTCAGTGCTATATAAAGCATATGAAAGAGCTCTCCTGTTATGCGTACGAAAGGGGTTTAAAAGGATTAACCATTGAGCCGATGTCGTGTGCGGCAGAGCCTCCAACCTCCAGAGAGGAGATTATTCAGATGATGACGGAGCTGAATGGCTATCATCAGCAAAATCTGACGAATACCGTTCCATTTTATTTATGTGGTGATATCAGCCATGGGTGGGCTGGTCCGGACAAAGAGATTATTGCCTCCAATTATGAACTTTTTAAGACCGGACTACCCTGGATGTGTGAATTTCATTATAAAAACACCGACAGGTATTATCATTCGACATTTGGGTTTTCAAAGCCGGAACAGCAAGATGGGATTGTCGATCTCAGACTGGTCAGAAAGATCATTCAAGAGAATTTGCATTTGCTGCCAGTACTGCCTGTAACCGGGTATTTGGAGATTAGCGGGCCTAAAACCGGACGGGATTATTCCGATCGATTATTGGCTAAGAATCTTAAAGAGTCGGTCGAAGCCATTAAAGAGAGCTTCACAAGTAATGTATTTCTTACAGATAATATTTAAAACAGTAAGTATGAAAGCAGCAATATTGGCAGCATTAAACAGAATGGTTGTTGAGGAAGTTCCTGAACCGGTTTGCGGGGAAGGCGAAATGATTATCCGGCCGGAGTCTGTGGCCATTTGCGGATCGGATGTTCGCATTTTCAGATATGGCAATAACCGGGTGTCTCCTCCTACGGTTATCGGGCACGAAATTGCCGGAACGATTGAAGCGGTTGGTGCGCATGTGACCAATTTCAGGGTTGGCCAGCGGGTCGTTTTGGGCGCTGATGTTCCCGATATGGATACCGGTCGGAGCTATACATTGAAAGGGCAGGGAAATTTGTGTCCAAAAAATCTGGCTATTGGGTATCAGCTCGATGGTGCCTTTCAGCAAAAAATGAAATTGGATAGGGCAACGGTGAGTTATGGCCCGATTGTAGAGATTCCGGATCATGTGTCGTTTGATGAAGCAGCCCTGACAGAGCCATTAGCGTGTGCTATTCATGGTTTTGAGATGGCGGGTATGGGACTGGGGAAAAGTATTTGCATTATTGGCCTTGGCCCTCTTGGATGTATGATGGTGGAGTTAACCAAATGCTATGGTGCCGGAAAGGTATTTGCGGCTCAACGCTCCAGGAAAAGACTCGAAATGGCGAGGGAGTTTCTGTCTGATGTTGAGGCTACGTTCATCTCTACGGAAGATGAAGACTTGGTAGAGCGCATTATGCAGGAGACTAACGGTGAAGGGGTTGATGTAGTAATCACTGCCGCCGGCACCGTAAAAGCTCAGGAAGATGCTATAAAAATAGTTGCGAAAAGAGGTGTTGTAAATCTTTTTGCAGGCCTTAAAAATCAACCGCTGCTTGAGATTGATTCGAATCTGATCCATTATAAAGAGTGTACGGTGTTGGGAAGTCACGGGTCGAACCAACCGGACGTTGAAAAGGCGATGAACCTGATTGCCAAGGGCGATATTAAAACAAAAAAATACATTTCAAAACATTTTGCTTTAAATGATATCGTGGAAGCATTGGAGTACCATGAGTCGAGAGAGGGAATGAAAATTATTGTTAAACCACAACTGTAAATCAGATCGTCATGGAAAAAATAAAGCTTTCAGCCTCAATGATGTGTGCCGATTTTATCAATATTAAGCAGGAATTGGACCTGTTTCAGCAGAATGGCATTGACTTTTTGCATATTGATGTAATGGATGGGCATTATGTACCAAATCTGACCATGGGGATAGATTTTTGTAAAAGTTTGAGGCGCTATTCCCCCATCCCTCTTGATATTCATTTAATGGTAGAGCAGGTAGATGAATTTGTTGAAAAATTTTGCCAGTTTGAGGGGTCATGGGTCAGCTTTCACCCTGAAGCAACCTGGCACCCGGTGCGCACGATTGAACGGATTCAACAAATGAACTGCAAAGCCGGAATTGCCATTGATACCGGTATCTCGGTTGATCAGTATAAAGAGCTCTATTCGTTGGTTGATTTTGTTTTGGTCATGACTGTTACTCCCGGATTCGCAGGACAAAAACTGCTCCCTTTCTGTCTTGATAAGGTCAAACAGGTAAGGGATTATTTTTCGAAAAACTATATAACAGCTGAAATTGAGGTTGATGGTAATGTTAGTTGGGACAATATACCAAAGATGGTTGAAAATGGAGCTACAGTGTTAGTCAATGGTTCTTCTTCCATGTTTGATGACCGGTATCCTCGAGAAGATGCAATTAAGCGGTTAAAGGAGATGTTGGGCATATAGATACATTAGGAGTTACAGTGGAGTAATCCCGGTAAATTAAAATTCGGTGTTGATTTTTATAACTTCTATCGATTGAAGGAGTGCCGCACCACGTTTACTATTGGCACGCTTTTATCTCATTTAGTAGTTTGTCATCCTGTTTTCGATAAAGGCTCCCAGATCATCGTATTTCTGATACAGTCTGATATAAATTTCAGCCTGTTTTTTGTTTGGGATGTATTCGGTCTCAATGCCGCTTTCCAAATGTTCCTGAGCCGTTTCGACCGTCGGATAAATCCCGGCGATAACCGAGGCAAACATAGCTGCTCCCAATGCGCAGGTCTGGTCTGATTTTACAACTTTTATTGGCATGTTTAACACATCGGCAAGAATTTGCATAACGAGGGATGACTTTTTGGCCACACCCCCGGAAGCCTTCACCTCCTCTATTTGGATACCTTCTGATTGCAGCCGGTCAATGATCTTTTTTGAGCCAAAGGCGGTTGATTCAACCAGGGCACGAAAAATTTTGGGAGCATCGGTGCCCAGTGTTAATCCGGTTAGTGCCCCTTTTAACCGTGGATTTCCATCCGGGGTGCGCCTTCCATTCATCCAGTCAAGGGCGATTGGCACTGAGTCATCCGGGTTAATTTTAAGTGCCTGCTTTGCCAGTTCGGGGATTATTTGTGCTTTTATTCGGGCATATTCAAGGTTAATTGATTGGTTTTCTATCAGGAATGCATCAAATGGCCACATGAGAATGTCTCTGAACCAGGCATATATGTCGCCAAAGGCAGACTGTCCGGCCTCTAATCCGATTAATCCCGGGATAATCGATCCATCCACCTGCCCGCTAATTCCTTTAATTGGTCTGTTTTTTATTTCTGATTTGGGTATCACGATCATGTCGCAGGTTGATGTGCCTACCACTTTGCTCAGGGTTTTGGGTTTGATTCCGGCACCAACGGCACCAAAATGAGCATCAAATCCACCGACACCGATGATAACGTTTGGATTAATCCCAAGTTTTGCAGCCCACTCCCGGGAGATAATACCTGCGGGCTGATCGCAGGTAAAGGTGGTTGAATAGATCCGGCTCCATTGTTTTGAAAACCGGGGCTCTATTCCCATGAAAAAAGCTTCGGAGGGCAATCCTCCCCACGCTTCATGCCACAGCGCTTTATGCCCGGCAGCACATCGGCTTCGTTTAATCAACGCCGGTTTTGTCTCTCCGGTGAGCAGTGCCGTGATCCAGTCACAGTGTTCGACCCACGACCAGGCAGCGTCAGCTATGGCTTTGTCGTTTCGAATGGTATGGATGATTTTGGCCCAAAACCATTCAGAAGCGTATGAACCACCGGAAAATTTTGTATAGTCAACGCCTCCCCAGTTTTTACAATGATCACTGATCTCTTCGGCTTCAGAAATCGCGGTATGGTCTTTCCAAAGAATAAACATGGCATTCGGATTATCCTTAAATTCGGGCAATAACGACAACGGAACACCCTCTTTATTCACCGCCACGGGCGTAGATCCGGTTGTGTCGATCGATATAGCCGACAGATATTTGCCTGCATCGGGTACTTTAGAGATAACATCTTTCATGGTGAATTCAAGTCCGTTAAGGTAGTCGCGGGGATCTTGTCTGAATTGATTTTTAACCGGGTCACAATAGCGTTTTTCTCTCCATATCGGATATTCAAAAACCGATGATGCTAATTCAACTCCGTTATGTGCATTCACAAGCAAAGTCCGGACCGAGTCTGTCCCGTAATCGATGCCAATACAATAGTTATTCATTTGATTAAATTTATTGAAGCAGATTCACTGCTTTTGATCTACCGTTCCTTTTTTCGGCTTACTACCGCACTATAGTAGGCTATGATTGCAAAGGCGACTGCCGGCACCCAGAATGCGATTTTAATGCTGCCGGTCTGGTCTGACACGATTCCCTGGATTTGAGTCAGGACTGCAGCGCCTGCAATCGCCATGATCATACCAGCTCCCCCGATTTTTGTATCGTTGCCTAAACCGGCAATGCCCAGTCCGTAGATGGTAGGAAACATCAGGGACATACATCCTGAAATCAACATCAGGGCGTAAATGCTTGTCCAACCCTGGCCGTATATCGTAATCAGGGTGCATATAATTGCCAATACAGACAGCGTGGTTAGCAGCATTCGTGGTTTGATGAATTTCATCAAACCGGTAAAGAGAAACCGGCCCAATACGAAAAGGATTAGTGACAGTATGTAATACGTGGCTCCTGCCTGCTCGGCAGTACGAGGCAGAAATGCTTCTATGCCAAGCCATTCGGTAAAAGTGTAGAATGCTCCGGCTACCGGTTCAACGCTTCTCAGGCTGTTTATGATTGCTTCCTGTGAAGCCCCCTTTCCCAGCTCCGAAACGATGGCATCCAGTTGCAGTTGTTGAATGGCATACCGGATGATAAACGACCATACGGCGATTTGTGCCCCTACGTAGAAAAACTGTGCTGTCACTCCCCAGAGGTAATTTCTGTTTTTTACCAACCGCCGGAATGTTCCTTTAAAATCGAGATTTTTGTCCTCCTCTTTGGCATAAGGCATTTTTGTGAACCAAATGGCAAGCAGAATGACCAACATCACGGTACCCAATCCGACATAGGTCATGGTGACAGCGTTAAGTTCCATATTCTGGATAATCTCTAATTGACCGGCAGGCAGCGATGCCCTCTCCGCGGCATTCATCGTGTTTAGTTGCGACAGCACAAAAATCTGGCTAAGTACAACACCGGTAATGGCACCGAAGGGATTGAATGATTGTGCAAAGTTGAGGCGTTGTGTGCCGGTCTGCTCAGGTCCTATCGCATATACATAGGAGTTGGCCGATGTTTCCAGAATGGATAGCCCTGCAAAAAGGATAACCAGCGCCAGGAGAAACATCAGAAAGCTGATGTGGACATTGGTGCCGGCCATAAGCATGGCAGGATAGAACATAAATGTGCCAAAGGCATACATCGCCAGTCCGAGAATTACCCCGGATTTATAGGTGTATTTTTTTATGAACAGGGCTGCAGGAATGGCAAATCCACCGTATCCGAACAGGTAACAGGCGACCTGTATCCAGGCTGTTCTGGAATCGGTCAGGCTCATGATTCGCTTAAATGCTGCCAACATAGTGTCAGTCATGTTGTTAGGGATTGCCCAGGCGAAAAAGAGAGAGGTAAGCAGAATAAAAGGCCACACAATCCCTTTAGGTATGATCTGTTGTTTTTCCATGGTTCATATTGGTTATTGAAACATCGTTGCAATGGTATTCAGATCGAGGCCAAACAGTTGCTCGGTTAGTCGTGAAAGTTCTTTCCTGCTTCCCTGAATATGCACAACCCGTTGGATGTGTGTTAGTGATTTGCCTGGATCCAGAGCAGCGGCCGGAGAGGAGGTCTCAACTTCATAAAACGGCCCCATAATGGATCCGTCTTCTACCGGTCCGTCGTTATAGGCATTGATAACATCTCCTTCAAAAGGATCTTCCTGATCACCCCATTTGGAGTTCACATAATCCATTGGCTCTGACGGCAGCGATCCCCATACCAGAGTCAGGATCTCTCTTTCTGAATCGTAGCTTCCGCAAAGATTTTTGGCTCTGTGCGGAGGAATCCCGATTTTGCTGCGCAAGGCTCCGTCAATTTTAAAATAGACAACCCGATCTTCAATTTTCAACCGTTCGGAAGGAACTTTTCCAAAATATTCATCGTTTACAACCACACCTTCCACTTCATCACGGTATGGTATGAATACGGTCGTGTTTGGAGAAGGGCTGAACATACAGAGTATCCATACCGACAGCAATCCTTCCTCCCTGGTCCAGGCACGATCTCCCAGGTTGGTCAGCATGTTTTCAGATTGATATCCAACCACATTTAGTTCGTCAGATGAAAAATCAACCTGAAACAGCGACTGCAGTTTTTCTTTAGGCAACAGCGATACGGTTCGTTCTATGCCCATAGAAAATTGAGTTCCTGCAGCATTTTTCAGCGATGTATTTTTCGCAAATGTTACACTGCCTGGCTGTTGATTTTTGATTTCGAACGCTTCTGTATCGATTACAGCCGGCACTTTCCAGTTTTTATACACCTGTTCATCACCCTGTTCAAAATAGATGGAAAAGGGGCCGCCTTCAGGACCCAGCCAAAAGCGTTCTTCACCGCCAACCGGATTAAACTGACTGTTAATGACCCCGGATTGGATCAGTTTGTGGTTGATCCAGCCAAAGCTTGTTCCCTGGTTTCCATCGGCTGTTGATGTCATCACCCGCCCTTGGTAACCGGGAGCCAGCAGGATACCCGCGTTTGAATTTTGCTCTTTCAATTCAATGGTTTCTATGTTGCATTTTTTAAAAAAAGCAACATCATATCCGAAGGTTCCCAATGGGAATCCGTCTATCTCTTCTTTCACTTCACTTCTGTTTTTATTTCCGGAAGAGACACAGGATATCACGATTAAAAGTGACAGAGCCCATGTCATCTTCTTGAAATTGTTAATATTCAGGTTCATCTGATTAAATTTTCAGTTTGTGTTCTAATTTGTCATGGTCCTTTGTCAGGGTTATTGGCTGCCTTATGCATATAAAGGTCCGTAATTGGCACAAGCTCTGTAGTCTGCACTCTCCGGATCGCTGCCGAACGAGTTCCATGTACTTGGGCGGAAGATCTGATCTGCTGCAACATTATGCATGCATACCGGTATTCTCAGAATAGAGGCAAGGGTAATCAGGTCTGCTCCGATATGTCCAAAGGAGATGGCACCATGATTAGCGCCCCAGTTGGCCATTACGGAATAGACATCTTTAAACGGACCGGCACCGTTGGTGCGTGGAACAAACCAGGTTGTTGGCCATGTCGGGTCGGTCCGTTTGTCTAATACAGAATGGATCTTCATGGGAAGCTCTACGGTCCACCCTTCGGCAATCTGCAATACCGGCCCCAATCCTTTGGAGATGTTTATCCGTGACATGGTAACCGGCATCTGCGCTGAGGTTTTAAACTGCGAAGAGAAGCCACCGCCACGGAAATATCCCAGGCTTGCCGGGCACCATTGCGTGTTTTCGAGGCATGCCTGCACCTCCTCTTCAGTGATCTCCCAGAAAGGTTTCATGGCCGGATTGCCATGGTTGTCCCTTTGTTGAGCCGTAGCATCCAGGGTTGTCGATCCGGAGTTGATCAGATGGATTACCCCGTTGGCTGCCGTGCCGGTGAGCTCATGGCCGGTGACACGCTTCACGGCTTCCGGGCTCCAGTATGTACGTACATCGGAGAATATCTGGCTGGTATTGGTAAGCAGGTGGCCGAAAAGCATGGCGATACCGTTGAGTGCATCGTTCTCTGTAGCAACGACAAAGGGTTGACGAATTCCGTTCCAGTCGAATGAGGAGTTGAGAATTGCCTCGGTAAAATCGCCATTCGGCCAGTGGTCGGTCCACTGGCGCTGTCCCTGGAAACCGCTGACCAGTGCATTATGGCCTTGCGACTCCTCCCCGAAACCAAGGGCTTTCAGTTTCGGATTACCGATCATCAGGTCGCGAACGATCAGGGTCATTTTAACTACGGTTTCCCACTCGCGGTCTTTCTCCTCACGTGTGCGTTGCACTTCCGGTGCATTGTTGTCGAATCCTTCACGGCAGTAGGCGCGGGTCCATGCCAGGGCTTTTTCATATTCGTCCGAATGGTAGATGCCCTCCTCTATGCGACGGAGGATCTCGATCATATCGACAAATTCGGTGCGCATACCCAGGTAGTCCTGGAAGAGGGAAGCATCGACCATCGATCCGGCGATACCCATTGAAGTGTACCCCAGAGAGAGGTATGATTTTCCTTTCATAAGAGCAGTAGCCAGGGCAGCTTTCACGAAGCGGAGGATCTTCTCGTTCACATCGGCGGGGATAGTGGTGTCGCTGGCATCCTGCACATCGCGGCCATAGATTCCAAATGCCGGAAGTCCTTTTTGCGTATAGCCTGCCAGCGCGGCAGCCAGGTAGACCGCTCCGGGGCGTTCGGTGCCGTTGAAGCCCCATACTGCTTTTGGAATCAAAGGATTTGAGTCCATTACTTCACTGCCGTAACACCAGCAGGGTGTGACGGTTAATGAAACGCCAACTCCTTCACGTTCAAACTGATCGGCACATCTTGCCGCATCGGCTACGCCTCCAATGGTCGTTTCTGAAATGACGCACTCCACCTTTTCTCCGGAAGGAAACCGAAGGCTCGATTCAATTAGCGCAGCGGCCGTTTTTGCCATCTCCATGGTCTGTTTTTCCAGTGATTCACGCACACCCCGTTCACGCCCGTCAATTACCGGGCGGATACCCACTTTGGGCAATCTTCCTATTAGTCTGTTGCTCATAACGTTGAATTTTTATTTTATAAATTTTAATTTCAGATTATCTTACCTCTAACTCCTGCCAGGGTGGCAATGAGGGAAATTTAACGTGAGGCTCGGTCTGATACCAAAAGGCGACCGAAGCGATATCGGATTTCTGGGGGAGATACCTGCCTCCATGCCTCCAGCCCAAATCCTGGATGGTGACCTTCAAATCCTTTTCAAATCGGATTGGATCCACAATATGCCATCGGTAGAGGCCAAACCTTTGTTGTGAATTATAGGCGCCGTCGGGTCGTATCACCTGGTGAAGCCCTGCGTATGGGGTACAAAACTCTTTATACGATCCCTCCCGGTCGAAGTTATAGGATCCACAGAAGTAGTCTTCTGTTCCGGTCCCACAGATGGTCGGAAACTTGCTGTCGCCATCCAGAAAGAATTTGATCTCTCCTTCGCCCCACCATCCGTTGTTATTAACACCCCAGGCCAGGTAAAGCCCCACGAATTGTCCTTTTCCTTTTATGTTATCAACAATCGTGTAATCCGATGTTTGATTCGGATTATCTCTTTTGAAACGGGCATGGAAATAGGCTGCATCATCGGGAACCTTGGTGAGGGTGTAATCTATTTGGTAATAGAGTCTCATCTCATCCTTGTCGTTGATATTCTCCATCGTGATTTTACACTTTTTTCGAAAAGGCATGGGCCAGTAACAGTTAAAGGCACTACCCGGATTAACACAAATAGCCAAAGAATTGAGGTGGGCATATACGCCCCATCCCATTCCGAAGAAGTCTCCAACCGGCACCTCTACCGAAGGGGTCTCTTCATCATCCCAATAAAAGCGGATAACTGAAAACCTCCAGTTTCCGGTCGGCGTCATCCAGATGTGCTGAATTGCTCCCGGGCCTTCGATTTCCGCTAAGGTAAATGTCTCCCCCGGTTGGATGCGGACATAAGGATTTACTTTCCACCCCTGCCCCAGGTCGCGGGCTGCCTGCGTGGCATTCGCACTGTTTCCCGGAGCGTCAGGATCGGGTATCGCCATGCCTCCCTTGCCCTTTTCACCGGTGAAGTTTTCGGGACTGATGGAGCGGGTTTGGGCATCAGACAACCGATATAGGTTGCCCATGTTCATATCGAGGCCGTTAAAGCCTGATTGCGAATAAACCAGGGTGGCAGTAATGACTGAAATGCATAGGAAAATGATCTTTTTCATGGTTATCTTATTTGATTGTACGTTTGCATTAAATAATTCTGATCTGAAATGTTATCCGGTGGATTCCCTTTCAATTAACCGGTGTTTCAATTCAATGTGAACCGTTTCTGCAGAACCGTTTATCTGTTCAAGCAACACCCTGACCGATTCCTTTCCCATCGCTTCAATCGGTTGTTGGATGTAGGTTAGTTTTGGTGAAAAAAAATCAAAGGCTTCATGTTTATCGAACGATATGATCGCCAAATCCCGGGGTACCTGAATTTTGTATTTCTGAATGAAATAGAGGCCTGAAATAGCTAATGTGTTTGTTGCAAAAAGCAGCGCATCCACCATTTTTTCCTTCAATAGTTCGTCCATTACCTTTCTTACATCGCTTTTCGTGTGGGAATACCTGATCTCTTTTACCATAACCTCATAAATGATCCCATGATCTTTCATCGCTTCCACATATCCCCGAACTCTTTCCTGCATGTGCACCAGTGATGATCTGTATGCTATTAGGGCAATTTTTTTATGCCCTTTTGAAATAAAACATTTAGTGGCATTATAGGTGGCTCTATAGTTGTCAATAACAATCCGGCTTGTTGAAATACCGGGGAGGTACCGGTCGATCAGTACAACCGGAATATTTTGTTGCATTAACGATTTTATCTGTCTGGCACTTCTTTCAGAAGGGGATATGATCAGTCCATCAACCTGCCGGTTAAGTAACGTTTCAATCAACACTGCTGATTTTGAATAGTTTTCATCAGAACTGCCAAAAATTACCGTATAGCCCAACCGGGCAGCTTCATCTTCAATGACCCGGGCAAGAAGTCCGAAAAAATGGTTTGAAATATCGGCTACAATCAGTCCGATGGTATTTGTAGAACCTTTTCTTAAACTACGGGCAATCTGATTTGGCTTGTAATTCAGCTCCTTTGCTGCCTGGCGGATCTTTTTTGCCAATTCGGGGCCTACCCGTTTTTCCTTTTCCAACCCATTTAATACATAAGATACCAGAGCTATTGAAACTCCGACTTTGGAAGCAATGTCTTTTATGGATGCTTTTTTGGCCATCAGATCGCAAAAACAGGATATCAATAAAGTTTTAAAACGACGGTTAAAAGTATGCTTAAACGTTTAATTAATCATGAATCAAATTTATGTTTTACAACAGTTTTTATTTTATTGCATCCAGGAGATCATTAATCAGAGCATTACCTGAAACAAAAATTAAATTTGAATCTGCATGTCAACCAGTATGTATGAGACAGGGATTGACAACATCCGGAAGTTAATCCAACCATGGTGAATAGAGAAAATGTTATACTTTTACGGCTTATTAGCCATCGAGACTACGAAATTGGAATGTAGCACCGTTAATGGATCTAAATTAAAAGGGAAATTTAATAAGAGCCGACTATGATAAATTTTAAAATTAACAATTGTCTGTTTTTTAACTTTTTTTTAGCGTCTTATAGTTTTTTTGGGAATATAACTAAACAGATAAAAAAGATGTCTGTTATTCTCTCCCTATTTATATTGTTGGGAATGGGTCCCGTTTATTCTCAAGATGAGTTATTCGGAATAAGTCAAAAAAAATCGGATCAAAAGTTTCAGGATCTTGAACTCTTTTTGTTGATCGGACAGTCAAACATGGCGGGCAGGGCAACGATTGAAGCGGCGGACCGGGATTCTCTGGACCGGGTCTTTCTTTTTAAAGGCATTGAAGGGGATGAATGGGAAAAGGCGGCAAACCCGTTTAATAAGTACTCCTCCATCCGAAAAGATCTGAAAATGCAAAAGCTGGGACCCGGATATACCTTTGCCCGAAAAATGGCAGCAGTAAATCCGGATAAACAATTTGGAATGGTGGTCAATGCCAAAGGTGGTACAACGTTGAATGAGTGGTTGCCTGGAACGCATTTCTACAAAGAAGCTGTAAAACGAGTTAAGATGGCGATGGCGTATGGTAATTTGCGGGGCGTGGTGTGGCATCAGGGTGAAGGTGATGCCAGTAAAACGGAGAGCTATATTGAACGGATCAGTTTGTTGATCGATTCATTGCGGGTGGCAACCGGAATTCCTGATTTGCCCTTTGTGGCAGGGCAGCTGTCGGAGGATCGGGTTGCACGGATTCCTTTCAATCAGATGATTATTCACCTCCCTGAAAAGGTGAAATATACGGGCGTTGCAATCACCGAAAATACATCGACGTTCGATTCTACTCACTTTGATACAAGAAGTCAGCGGCTATTGGGTGAGCGATACGCCGATGAGATGATGAAGCTGTTAAAACACCAATAGCTGTAGTCCATTTGAACTACAGCTATTTGGCTGATGAAAGAAAATTTAGTTTTATCTTTTGCTCAAAACGTCCTTTTCGTATTGTTGGATTTCGGCAATGTAACCGTCGCTAACGGGTACATCGTTTACGAGGCAGTAATAGTCCCAGACGGCACCAAATGGTTTGGTTTTCAACTCTTCGAGGAGTGCGAGCCGTTCAAAATATTTCCCGTCTTCTTCCAGCTTACGCAATTGGGTTGTCGGTTCTAACAGGGCAATCAGGAAAGCCTTTTGTGCAGCCCGAACCCCGATAACATAGGCCCCCACGCGGTTAATGGATGCATCGAAGTAGTCGAGGCCGATATTTACCCGGCTGAAAAAATCATTACGGGCTATTTCCGAGGCAATCAGTTGAATTTCGTCGTTTAGCGTAACCACGTGATCGGAGTCCCAACGAATGGGCCGGGTAACATGCAGGAGCACTTCATCGACAAACTGCAGACATGCGGAAATTTTATCGCCGACCTGTTCGGTTGGATGGAAGTGTCCGTTATCGAGGCAGATCAGTTTATTGTTTTTTATGGCATAACCGAGGTAAAAATCGTGTGATCCAACGGTCATCGATTCAAGCCCGATACCAAATAATTTACTTTCAACGGCATCTTTCAGGTGATTTTTAGGGAAATCTGATGCGAATCCTTCATCCAATGATTTCTTGAGAAGGGTACGATATCCGTTGCGATCGATGGGTACATCCTTTGATCCGTCAGGAATCCAGGTATTCAATACACAGGGGGTACCAAGTTGTTTTCCCATTTCAGCGGCGATCTCCCGGCATCGTTTGAGGTGCTCAACCCAAAACTGTCGGATACCTTCATCCTTTGATGAAAGGGTAAACCCACTATCTGCCTTGGGATGCGAAAAGAATGTCCCGTTGAAATCCAGGCCGATTTTCTGCTCCTGTGCCCATTGGATCCATCCCTGAAATTGTTCAATACCGATGGCATCACGGTCAATGAATTTATTTCCAAACTCTCCATAGATAGCGTGAAGGCTAAGTCTTTGTTTACCTGGAAGAAGGGTCATTACTTTTTCCAAATCGGCTTTTACCTGATCTATATTTTTAGCTTTCCCCGGATAGTTGCCGGTAGCCTGAATCCCACCGGATAAAACAGCGTCGGGTCTTTCAAACCCGCCAACATCATCTGTTTGCCAGCAATGCATGCTAATAACAACTTCTTCCATTCGTTCAATTACCCGGTCGGTATTAACTCCCATTAGGGCATATTGCTCTTTTGCAAGTTCATACGCTTTTTCAATGGTTAACCTGTTCATATTCATATATTTTAATAATTATTTATTTAAATGACTATCATGTCGTACTCAATTGTTAACATTATTTTGGTTTAAAGACAATTGGTTCCGTTATTATCTGATTTTTTTGTTTTAAAAATTTGGCAACTACTATTATTCCATATAGAAAAGCTCTTCCAAAGGCCGGGTTATGGGAGAGTTATCGGGATTTACCTTCATAATATCAGACATAAAATTCCACCACTTTTTCACGATGTCAGTCTGGCCCAGATCCTGGGAACCCTCTTCTCCCTGTACCTTTTGAAATGCAAAGAGGGTGTTGGTCTCTTCATCTAAAAAAATGGAGTATTCGCTTACTCCGGAATTTTTCAACAGATTTTTAAGCTCCGGCCAAATCTCATTATGACGTTTTTTATAAACATCTTTTTGCCCTTCATTCAGGTGCATTTTAAAAGCCATTCGTTTCATCTAATTGTGTTTTACATGGTGTTGCCAATTCCAACAATAAATACCGAAAGGATTATCACGCTGATACCGATGATAATGGTCCCCTTGGTTTTTTTAGAGACACCTTTCCACTCATTACGGTAAATTCCCCACATATTGGCGGTTAAAATGATTGTTGACATATGGAGGATCCAGCTGCTGGCTCCGTTTCCCAATTTGCTTTCACCCATTCCATAGAAGAAAAACTGAAAGAACCAGGTTGTACCGGCAAGTGCGGAGAAGAGAACGTTTTTGGCAATGGGCGATGATGTATCGGTGAAGTCACCGTAACTTCGGTTTTTAATACTTAATATGGTTGTCCAGATGAGGTTGGTTGTTAATCCACCCCACATGATTACCACATACGATATATTGTTTGCAAACAGCGGATTGGCACCAGCCTGGATGGCTGCTTCTGCCATGGGCTTTCCCGATTCGATGCCAAAATTCATAAAGGCACTGAGAATTCCGGAGAAGACGGCAATGATCAATCCTTTCACCAGGCTGAACTCGGCCACGCTTTTTTTGCTCTCCTCTTCTGAGATCTCACGCTCTTTCATCATTCCCGCTTTTCCGGATATGGCAATACCAACAATACAGACCAGCACTCCAATCAGCACCAGTTGTCCACCGGGGGAAACCATCATGTCGGTGAAGGACACTCGGCCTTCCATTGGATTGAAACTATAATAGATGGCAGGAACAATGGCGCCAAATGCGGCACAAAACCCCAGGGTCACTGAATTTCCCAGCGACATCCCCAGGTAGCGTACACCCAATCCGTAGGTTAATCCGCCAATTCCCCAGAGCAACCCCATCAAAAAGGTAAATTTTATAACGGTTTCTGACGATGACGTGATAATCTGCATGAACTCAGGAGCCGTGAAATAGGCTGCTATGGGTGGCACAATCAGCCAGGAAAAGAGGCCTCCGACAATCCAGTAACTTTCCCATGCCCACTTTTTTACCTTATTATAAGGCATATAAAAACTCCCTGACGCAAATCCGCCAATTGAATGATAGATGACTCCGAGTATTACCTGCATTTTTTAAAAATTAAATTTGTAATTTCTGATTATGAACTTAATTTGGTTGGGTAAAAATATTCAAATTATGCGCAGTTCTATTGTACAAAATGATCGAGCTTTTGCATTTTTTGATACATTTTAAGGGATTTTTCAGAAATTGGATTGGTTGAAGTCTTCAGAACCGTGGTGTTCCAACGATTTTTTGTTTTCGATAAAACAAATTATTCAAGCTAAGTTTCGTGTTTTAATTTTTATCAGATGTTTTTTTATGTTATGAGAAATTGAATTTTCGATTTTCTAAATTATAATCAAATATCCACCGTTGATTTGTTCCTGTTGCACTGGTTTAATGGCTGATCTTTTTAATGTATGTTTTTCGTGAAAGTTCATGGGGTTGTTATCTGTTATTGCCGGTTTTTGAAAACAGTAATATATATAAGGTATGTTTTCTATGGTATCAGACGGGACTCCCAACGTTTTTATTCTTCTCTTTCAAGGCATAAGTTATTATATTCATTTGATGGGATTGATTTTATCTATTTAGTGATCAGTGTTTTTGTGTTGTTTTGTAATGTCTGGATAATCTGGGGATGTGGAAGCTTAAACGTTTAATTTGTGTCAATTTGTGTAAATCATAGATCATTTTGTGTAAATTTATTTCATGAATTTATGGTTACCTTGCACATGATAAAATTATTTAAAAATCTAAACGGTATTAGTATGAAGAAAAGACGAAAGTTGTTACGCTTCACACAAG
>CAZILU010000039.1:0-23417 GCA_964540165.1 uncultured Mariniphaga sp. | reverse complement strand
TTTCATCTCATTAACAAATATTTATACCGGTTTCATTTCGTTTTCCAGGCTTATCATTCGAAAAAAATCTGATCTAAAAATACCACATTTATTCTGCACAAAAAAAAGTGCCGCAGAATAAAATTCACGGCACTTATTATATAAAAACCTATTTGGCTAAAAGTCACTCCGTAGAAACATTTCCGGTCATTCGCAATATGGTTGTTGGAACTTTCGGATCGTTGGTAATGATCGTAACAGAATTGGTCTGACGTCCCCGTTTCCCTCTCGAATCAAAAGTCACCTGAATGGGTGCAGCTGTTCCTGGAGCAATTACCTTTTGAGACGGAGCGACTGCCGTACAACCACAGGATGCCCGTATATTGCGTATGATCAACTCCGATTTCCCGTCATTCTTCAATGAAAACGTATGTTCAACTTTCTGACCTTGCTTAATATCACCAAAATCAAAGGTTGACTCCGGAAAAACAGCGATCGGTGCATTGGCCAATTGCGCGGGTGAGAGCGATGAAAAATCCTCCTCAATAGTGGCACTTACTCCGATAGAAGAACGGTAGTCATTACTCCCATCCAAAGAGAGATAAATGTGCTTGGAAAAAAAACCATAGGTATCTGCTTTTGATGCATCAAATGTAACGGTTAACAAACCTTTGCCCTGGGGGGCGATGGTTTCGGGCTCAACACGAACGGTCAGGTGATCGGGAACGGTTCGAAATCCAACCTTCACCGGACCATCATTTACATTCACAAGTTCAAGTGTCTGGCTTTTAACCTCTTTGTCTTTCATCCGGGCAAAGGAGATGAAGTTATTTTTCGCACGGAGAGAACCGATCTGCCTGGGATATAATTCAGCCAATGATTTTTCACGTTCAGTTACCGTGCCTGTAATCCTTAAAACGGTCGTACTATTTTGTGCATTGGAACTTACCATAACCGTTTTATTAAAAGCTCCCGGTCTGTTCTTGGGATCATAGCTTACCTCAATCTCACCCCTTCCCCCGGGACCGACCGGCTCACGGGTCCACTTCGGCGTGGTACAACCGCACGATGCTCTGACATTATTTAAAATCAAAGGCTCTGTTCCCTTATTAATAAAGCTAAAAACGGCCGTCTGAACTCCATCCGATTCTTTAAATGTACCATAATCGTGGGTCAGCTTTTCAAATACAATCTGCGGTTTCTGTGCATGTACGGCAGTCATTGCCATCAGAAAACAACCCACAAATACCGTTGAGAAATACCTTGTAAATTTCATAAGAATTATATTGTATTAAAGTTATAATTATCTGATAAACTAAAGTTTAAGTTTACAATCATCTTTCATGGCCTGTGGAACTCCCGTAATTTTATTCCCTGCAATTTGTTTAGATAGATTTACTATTTTTGTTTGATGAACAAAGGTAAGCAGGGTTATTCTGTTATCATGTTAACCTGATTTAATATTTTGTTAATGAAGTGTTAAATTTGTGGAGATTGGAGATCAGAAAGTGATTATGTGGAGAATGAAAGGAAAATCGTTAACATATATTGTTTTGCTGGCTACGATAACCGTAGCAGGAACCATGTTGCTTCAATTTTTCTTTTTGCGACACTCATACCGGTACTCCGAAAAACAGTTCCGGGAGAGTACGGCCATTGCACTGAAAGAGGTAGCCTGGCAACTGCTATCGGCCAATGGCAACCAAACCAGTTTCGACAGCATTTCACCCGTTGAGATCATATCTGACAGATACTACAAGGTGACTATTGACGGAGTTATTGAGCATGAACTTCTAAGATATCATCTTGATAATGAATTAAAAAAACATCAGATATATACCGATGTGGAATTTGCAATAAATAATCCCGTTACCGGTCGTCCGGAGCAACAAACACTGATCAGTGCCCGCGGTACAGAGCGATTATCTACCCATAAATTTCCCGAATGGAAAAACACCGGGAAGCCTTTCTTTACGGTCTATTTTCCCGATCGTTCTCCCTACTTTCATTCAAGCCTTTCTGCCGGATACCTGTTCACTACGCTTCTATTGATAATCATTCTCTTCTTCGGATACACCATATCTGTCATTATTCGGCAACGACAACTTTCTCAAATTCAGAAAGATTTTATCAATAACCTCACGCACGAACTTAAAACACCCATCTCCTCCATCGCATTATCGGCCAAAGTAATCAGTGAAAATAAAATAATTAACGATCCGAAAAAACTACAGGAGTATGCACGCATTATAGAGGAACAAAACAACCGGCTGGCCAACCAGGTGGAAAAAGTTTTAAACCTGGCGTCACTGGAAAAGAATAAGCTGACCCTGAATAAGGAAAAAATTGATCTTCATCAATTCTTTGAAGAGATTCCATCGCTTTTAAGACATACCGAAGGAAGCCGCCAACCGGTCATTTTCACACAAATCCGGGATCATGACAGCTTTCTGGTAGCTGACCGGTTCCACTTCACCAACCTGGTAGCCAACATTCTGGAGAATAGCATTAAATATTGCGACAAGTACCCTGAAATAAAGATTGAAGTTTTGGACCATTTAAAGTATATGCATATTCGGTTTACGGACAATGGCATCGGGATTTCCAAAAAATACCGGAAAAAAATTTTCCGGCGTTTTTATCGAATTCCCACAGGAAATGTGCACAATGTAAAAGGATTCGGACTGGGCCTGGATTACGTTCATAAAATTGTAAAGGCACACGGATGGAGAATCAAAGTAGATGAAAATCCGGCCGGAGGTACTATATTTATGCTTCTAATTCCGAAAAAAAGATGACAGAGAAGGTAAGACTATTGCTGGTAGAGGATGATAATGCTTTAAGATTTATCGTTAAAGATAATCTCGAAGAGAATGGCTATTGGGTTGAGACGGCTGAAAATGGTGCTGTTGCCCTCGAAATGGCCGGGGCCAACAACTATAACCTGATCATTCTCGATGTGATGCTGCCTAAAATAGATGGATTCCAGGTAGCCCGGCAAATACGAAAAACCGACCAAAAAATACCGATCATTTTTCTTACCGCCCGGTCGATGACCGAAGACAAAATTACGGGTCTTTCCCTTGGTGGTGATGATTATATACCCAAACCCTTCAGCATGGAGGAGTTACTTCTGAAGATAAAAATCTTCCTAAGACGTAGTCAGGGGTTCTATTCAGAATCCTATTCAGCCCCATCAAAAAAGATCGGCCGTTTCCTCTTTATTCCGGGGGAGCTCACGCTCTCCATTGATGGAACAAACCGCAAACTGACACTGAAAGAGACAGAACTGATCAAACTTTTCTCCGAGAATGAGAACCGGGTACTCAACAGGGATGAGATTCTTGAAAAAATTTGGGGATCCAACGACTATTTTTTGGGACGAAGCCTTGATGTATTTATCTCCCGCCTTAGAAAATATTTCAAACCCGATCCGAACATCAAAATCATCAATCTTCACGGAATCGGATTTCGCTTTTTAATTCAAAAAGATTAAATGTTATATCCATCAGAAAAGAAATCACATTACTGTTTGGCAGAATTAAAAAAACAGCTATTTTTGCAGTCCGAAAATAATGAGCGTTATCAATTCAAAAACTTATAATAGATGAAAAGGACATTTCAGCCATCGAACAGAAAAAGAAGAAACAAACACGGTTTCAGAGAAAGAATGTCTACGGCCAATGGCAGAAAAGTGTTAAAAGCACGCCGTGCCAAAGGAAGAAAAAAATTGACTGTTTCCGACGAACCGAGGCATAAAAGATAATTTGCACCTTACGTAACCGAATACAAAAAGGTAAAGAATTGCGATTCTTTACCTTTTTGTGTTAGAGCCAACAGCCATGTCCATTTTTCCTCTATTTTTGTCTGTACGATTTTTAAGCATTCCATCATGAGTCTTATCCAGTTTATAAAAAGCAGGACTTTCATCAATCAGTTGTTAATCGCTGTGGGGTTGCTTGCCGTTCTGATTTTTATTGTCATGAAGGGGCTTGAAATTTATACGCTGCATGGGCAGTCTCATCCGGTTCCTGACTTCTCAGGGATGACACTTTCGGAGGCTGAAAAGGTTGCCCGGCAATCCGACCTGATAATTGAAGTGGTTGATTCTCTTTTCAAAAGAGAGGCGGCACCGGGCGTTATTGTCGACCAAATCCCGTTACCGGGTCATGGAGTAAAGCAGAAAAGAACCATTTTTCTTACGGTTAACTCACTTCAGCCCGAAATGGTGAACCTTCCCAGACTGACTGATATTTCGTACCGGCAGGCTCAGGTAATCATTGAAAATTCGGGATTACTGACAGGCAGCATATCATACAAGCCTTCGGAATATAACAACCTGGTTCTTGGGGTTCAATTTAACGGGACAGACATTGAATCCGGCACACAACTTCCCAAAGGGAGCAGAATTGATCTCATCGTTGGGCAAAAAGGCGAAGGCCAACCCATATTACTCCCGAATATTCAAGGATTTACGATCACAGAAGCAGAAGAGACGCTAACCGCATCAATGCTTACTATTGGTGTTATTATTTGCGACGAAACCATTCTGACTGAAAACGATTCACTGAATGCCCGTATCTGGAGGCAGCGACCCGATCCTGCCTTCAACAGCATCGTTCAACAAGGATCATCGGTCGACCTTTGGGCAACCAACGATTCGACCAGATTCGCACCTGCAGAAACACCGGAAATTCCCTGATCTTATGCAAGACTATCTGAATGAAGTTGAGGAGCCGGAAGAAGATGGCATGTTTGAGCACTACCGTCTGAAAGTCGATCCGGGACAATCCATGGTGCGTATCGATAAATACCTCGCAAGCCGGATCAACAACGCTTCCCGAAGCCGTATCCAGGCTGCTGCCGATGCAGGAAACATCAGAGTAAATAGCGTTCCTGTTAAATCAAGCTATAAGCTGAAACCCAATGACGACATTCAGATCGTTATGGATTACCCCCGACGTGAGTTAAAAATTATCCCCGAAGAGATCCCGCTTAACATTGTTTACGAAGACGATCATCTGATCGTAATTAATAAACCGGCCGGACTGGTTGTTCACCCCGGACATGGAAATTACTCCGGAACGCTGGTCAATGCACTGGCTTGGCACTATAAAGACCTGCCCCTGTTTAACAGCGAGGATCCACGGCCCGGATTAGTGCACCGAATCGACAAAGATACTTCAGGCCTTCTTCTCATTGCCAAGACAGAAAGGGCAAAAAACAGGCTGGCACTGCAATTTTTCGAAAAAACAAGTGAAAGAAGTTACCAGGCACTCGTTTGGGGCATTCCGAAGGAGAGTGAAGGCACTATTACAGGAAATATTGGCCGTAGCCTTAAAAACAGGCAGGTATTTACCGTCTTCCCCGAAGGTGACTACGGAAAGCCGGCAGTTACCCATTATAAAACACTGAAACAGTTAGGTTATGTCAGCCTTCTTGAGTGTCGCCTGGAGACCGGAAGAACACACCAGATCAGGGTTCATTTAAAATATATAAATCATCCGCTGTTCAACGATGGAAACTACGGCGGAGATCAAATTCTTAGAGGCACAACCTTTTCCAAATACAAACAATTTGTCCAAAACTGTTTTAAGTTGTTGCCCCGACAGGCACTGCACGCCAAAACACTTGGTTTTACACACCCCCAATCCGGTAAGAAAATGGTATTTGATTCAGAGCTTCCTGAAGATATGACAACCGTTATTGAGAAATGGGAAAACTATATTTCAAACCGAAATGAATTTGAATAATTATTAAACTGATACACCATGAATAAACCCAATATTGCCGTTATTTTCGGAGGGGACTCATCCGAATATATTGTATCTGTAAAAAGCGGTGCGAATGTCTATGCAGCCATTGACAAAGATCGATTTACCCCCTGGCTGGTAGAGATGCAGGGAAGTAACTGGAATGTTTTTCTTGAAGATAAAACAAAGGAGGTCGTTGATCGTTCCGATTTCAGCTTCTTCCATAACGGAACAAAAATAAAATTTGACTTTGCCTATATCACGATTCATGGATCACCGGGAGAAGATGGTATCTTACAGGGATATTTTGATCTGCTGCATATTCCCTACTCAACAAGCAATATGCACGCCTCCTCCCTTACGTTCAACAAATGGTTCTGCAGTAATTACCTGAAAGGCTTTGGCATTCCGATGGCCAGATCTGTCTTGCTGCGAAAAGGGATTGACAAGCCTTCCCAAACCCTGATCGACAAGCTGGGGCTTCCCCTGTTTGTAAAACCCAATGCCGGAGGTTCCAGCTTTGGTATCACAAAAGTAAAAAAGGGTGATGAGTTGATTGCCGCGCTTGAAAAAGCCTGGACCGAGAGTCCCGAAGCTCTTGTTGAAGAGTATATCGAAGGGAAAGAGTTTACCTGTGGATTGGTAAAAGCGAAAGATAAAAAGATCATTTTCCCTCTGACAGAAGTGGTTCCTAAAAATGAATTCTTTGATTTCGAAGCTAAATACACACCGGGTGCTACCGATGAAATAACACCGGCAAGACTGCCGCAGGATCTCTATGATGAATGCCGGCAACTAAGCTCTGATATCTATTCTCTCTGTCAATGTTCGGGAATAGCCCGCATTGATTTCATTCTGAAAGGAAGAACCTTCTACTTTCTTGAGATAAACACAACGCCGGGAATGACAGAAACCAGCTTTATACCGCAACAGATCAAGGCAATGGGAGCATCTCTGACCGATATCCTCACGCTGGTTATCGAAGATAAACTGCGATAAGAGATGGCCTCTGAATAAACATTTGTGGATAAAAATAGTTAACAACTATCAGAGGAACTACACCCCCTGACCCATCCATATTTTGTAATTTTATCCCATTTAAGATTCATTATTTTATTTAAGAAAGCGCATACAAAATGGCTGTTGACAACAATTCAAAATCAGGTTCCCGGTACCGCAAAAACACCGGCATTTCCATCGATGATCTGAATGCACAATACGGGAAACTACCTCCCCAGGCAGTTGAGGTCGAAGAGGCCGTATTGGGAGCTTTGATGCTGGAACGTGATGCATACGTTACAGTTGCAGACATTATTGATACATCCAGCTTTTATAAGGAGGAGCACAAAAAAATATTTGAGGCAATCAAGGAGCTCTCTGCCAATGAGAAACCCGTTGACCTGCTGATGGTCACACAGGAGCTGAAAGACAGAAATCAACTGGAGGAGATCGGGGGCCCCGGATACATCACTCAGCTAACCCGCCGTGTTGCTTCATCGGCCCACATCGAATTTCACTCCCGCATTATAGCGCAAAAATTTATCCAGCGGGAACTGATTCGCGTATCTTCAGAAATACAGGTAAAATCATACGATGATACGATGGATGTCGATGACCTGATTGATTTCTCCGAATCATCCCTGTTTCAGGTAGCAGAGAGAAATATCAAAAAAGAGACTGTCCCCATCAAACCCATACTCAACGAAGCGATCCTTCAAATTGAAAAAGCCCGTCAACGAAAAGACGGACTGAGTGGTGTTCCTTCCGGATTTACCTCCCTGGACCGAATCACCTCCGGTTGGCAAAGAACTGACCTGGTCATTATCGCCGCCCGTCCTTCCATGGGAAAAACAGCTTTCGTTCTGAGCATGGCCCGAAATATGGCGGTAGATCACAATCGCCCGGTTGCGGTATTTTCGCTCGAAATGTCTTCCATTCAGCTGGTCAATCGCCTCATCGCTGCCGAGACAGAGCTCGGAAACGACAAACTTAAAACCGGTCGATTGGAAAACTACGAATGGGAACACCTCAATCGAAAAATATCGGCCCTCGAAAAAGCGCCCCTCTTTATTGACGACACTCCCGCTCTCTCCATCTTCGAACTAAGAGCCAAATGCCGAAGACTGAAAATGCAACACAACATAGAGGTGGTCATTGTTGACTACCTGCAGCTGATGACTGCCGGTACTGATAATCGGGGCAGCCGTGAGCAGGAGGTCAGCACGATATCCAGATCACTGAAAGCCATAGCCAAAGAGCTCAACATCCCCATCCTGGCCCTTTCCCAGCTTAACCGGTCGGTCGAATCCAGGGAGGGGAAAAGACCGCAACTGTCGGACCTCCGGGAGTCAGGAGCCATCGAGCAGGATGCCGATATCGTAACGTTTATTCACCGGCCCGAATATTACGGCATGACCGAAGATGAATCAGGAAACTCACTCATCGGAGTAGCCGAAATAATCATCGCTAAACACCGAAACGGAGCTACGGGTGACATCCACCTCTCCTTCAAAAAGGAATTAGCAAAATTCACCGACATGGAAAACAGGTTCAATCAAGGTTTTGCGGCACAAACATTCAGTTCTAAAATGAATGAAGATGATAACAGCGGATCAATAAACGCAGGCATCACATCCAACCTGGAATTTGATAACTCAGGAGCATCGGATAACTACTCTCCGTTTTAACCGAACGACTCCGGAATTGTTGCCCATTTCCAAAATATTTAGTTATTTACCAGCCAAATATTCAAATGAAAAACAAATGAAACACCTGATAACCCTTGGAATATTATTTATATTTCTGCAAAGCTATGCCATTCACCTGATCATACCCATGGATGAATCCCAAAAAAATCATCTGAAAGCTTATGGAATCGCATACTGGGTTCTGCAAAAAGATGTCGAGGTAAAATGGCTGCTCAATTACCGGGGTGGCAGCTTTCTGATGATGCACCATCCTGAATTTGAGAACGAATGCGTCGTACGTGGTGTTTCATTTGAAACCATCACCGACACACAGGCTTCTGCCATTCTCAACGAAATTGCCCGGCCAGAAATGAACCAGGACGCTGTAAGCATGAATAAAGCACCCAAAATCGCTGTCTATTCGCCCCCCAACAAACTCCCCTGGGACGACGCCGTAACCATGGTACTTACCTATGCAGAAATTGATTACGACGTCATCTATGATGAGGAAATCCTGAGTGGCAAACTCCCTGAATACGACTGGTTGCACCTGCACCATGAAGATTTTACCGGACAATTTGGTAAGTTCTGGAGAACCTATCAACACATGCCCTGGTATCAGCAGGAGGTTAGCATCAACAAAGAGTTAGCTCAAAAACTGGGTTTTATGAAAGTTTCAGAGATGAAAAGTGTCATTACCCGTGAAATTGACACCTATGTCATGAATGGAGGTTTTCTCTTTGCCATGTGTGCCGCTACCGACACGTACGATATTGCCCGGGCTGCAGAAGGAGTCGATATCTGTGGCCCGATGTTCGATGGTGATCCCGCCGATCAACATGCCAATGAAAAGCTTAATTATGAAAACACCTTTGCTTTTGAAAACTTTTCGTTGATCATGGATCCTTCGGTCTATGAATTCTCAAACATTGACGCTACAGACACCCGGAAAGTACTGCAGGAGAATGATTTTTTTACCCTTTTTGAATTCTCAGCCAAATGGGATCCAATCCCAACCATGCTGTGCCAGAACCATCAAAATATGATCAAAGGATTTATGGGGCAAACAACAGCCTTCCGGAAAGAGGTATTAAAACCCAATGCCTTGGTGCTGGGTGAAAACAAACCGGCCGGAGAGGCGCGGTATGTTCATGGCGAAAGAGGAAAGGGATTCTGGACCTATTATGGTGGCCACGATCCCGAAGATTTCAGACACCTCGTCGGAGATCCCCCAACCGATCTGAATCTCTATCCCAACTCTCCGGGGTACAGACTCATACTAAATAATGTACTTTTTCCTGCGGCCAAAAAGAAAAAAAGAAAAACCTGATGCCCTAAACAATTTATCCGTTATAAGCATCCAAAAATAGCTGGTTAACCAAATATTATTGAATAAGCCGACAGCATCGTCTCATGCATCCGTTGCTAATCACACGACAGAATGATCCCGTCTTTAAACCGGTGAACCTGGCCTGAACCATTATAAAACTCAACCAAAACAATATAAATACCGGAAGGTAACAGACGACCGGTTTCATCCTTTCCATTCCAGCTAATACTGCCCCGGGTTCCCGAAATCTCCCCATTGATGAGGTGATGCATAAAATTCCCATCCGAGTCAAAAATCATGATACGCGCCATGTAACCCGGATCTAAATTCTGATAATTGACGTGATATAAATGATCAATTCCCGAATTTACGGGAGAAAAACGTTGAGGTTCAAACGAAACAACCGGATCGGAAGCTGCTCCATCGAAGTTTTGTGAATTTTGATATCCGGGAGTACCACCGCCTGCCAAAGAGGAAGCTGATTGCCAGTTTCCCGGCTCATTTGTGCCGGCAAACGGAGAGACTCGTTCCAGCGAAAATCCCTCCGCGTCTGCAATGAACGGTGAATGCATCTGATCGGAATAGAAAAACTCATCAACAACATCCTCCGTTTCATTTAATAACAATACAACACCTTCCCCATTTGGATAAGAGGGAAAGCTGTTCATCTGTAAAAAAAGTGCTGTTGCCGGAATATAATACCAGGGAAATACGCCTAAAGTATCTTTTGTTACTGCCAGATACGCTCCCGGGCCCATGGTTATCCGCTCATCCGTCAGCGGGCATATCCGGATTATCTCCCCTTCATTGTTTCGGTTTGCAATTTTAATCCGGCTAACATCAACCATCTTTTCCGAACGGTTGTAGAGCTCCACAAAATCCTCTCCCCCCTGAAAAGGATCAAACAGTACCTCGTTAATCACCAAATCACCCGATCTGATTTTGTTCCATTGAACCTGAACCAATGATGCGGACAGAGCGTTTCCACATTCGTCCGACTGATTATATATTTGAAGCTCATACATTCGATCCTCAGAAAAATCACCTGAAAAACAGAGCTGGATGCATTCCGATGATTTCAGCTCAATCGATTGGGGATAACCAATCTCTCTGACCAAAAAATTCTCAACATCAAAATGCAGGAGATCCATAGGCTCCGAGAATTTTAACTCAATGGAGACGTTTGAAACGGCCACTCCCCAAACCAACGACGGAGGGATCAGATCCGGATTGCTTCTGCGAAGCGTATTCAGGGCCCCCGGGGTACCACCGACAGGACTACTGCTTGCTTTCCAGTTATCCATGGCATGGCAATTCCTAAGAGGATCAATGCGCTCAAGACTCCATCCTCCGGACGCCTTTACGGGATCACCATACCAGGAATCATTATAGGCTACACTGTCAATCACGATGCCCGAACCATCCATAAGCCCGACTGTTGCACCTCGATTTAGTAATCCCTGAAAACCTACCACATGACAAACATCTCCAAAAGGCAACAGTTCATCCTTAGATCCACTCGCGCACAACAACAAATACGCATCAGGATTCAGTAGGAAGCGAGGAATCTTTTTTGTTACTCCATTGATTTTTAAACCCCAACCCTCCATCAGCACAGCCGTTTCACGGGTATTGTACAGCTCAACATATTCAACATCAGGTAATCCAACCGATGGCGTCGGATCAGCCATCAATTCATTTATGACGACATCCATAGGATTAGCCGGTGGCAGGGGGCCTATATCATTGATAACAAAAACATGATCCAGAACAACTTTATCTGAGGAGTAATGGGTTGACAAATAGCAGATAATCCGGAGCGAATCACCCGACAATCCGTTCACCTGCGATACAACAGAACCCCAATTGCCCCGATTTTCGCTATTTTCGTGGAAAGGAACAACAGGCCCATCATCTAAACAGTAGCAGGTTTTAAGATATTTTGTTTCCTGATTGTTTCCGCTTCCGGTTTCAGAAGCGGTTAGTTCAATCTTTACCTCTTTACAATCTGAAATGTCGATAATCTCTGACATCCAAATGATTTCACCATCGATGTCACAAACCTCGAAGCGACCACCGGATGTAGTTACCGTTTTTGCATAATCACCGGAATTACTAAGATCAATATCTGTATAGGCTAAAAACCAGCCATCTACACCGGAAAAATCGGAGCATACACTCCCCTCTTCACATCCCCAGATACCTCTGTCGGGAGTAGAAAATTCCTCCTGCCAGATCTCTTGTGCTTGCAAAGGGTTAACGACACACAGCGAAGTGATTGTTAATATTTTTAGAATATAATCAACCATCTTACCACTATTCGTCGCAAAATAGTAAATTTACCCGCATAAAAAAAACGGATTGGGATAAAAAATTTGATAAAATGAAAATTGCAATAGTTGGAGCCAGTGGTGCAGTAGGACAAGAGTTTCTGCAAGTACTTGAAGAGAGAAATTTTCCGTTAGACGAACTGCAACTGTTTGGTTCGGCCAGAAGTGCCGGCAAACAGTACAAATTCAGAGGAAAAATGCTGACTGTAAAGGAGCTGCAACACAACGACGATTTTAAGGATATAGATATCGCTCTCACCTCAGCCGGAGCAGGCATTTCAAAGGAATTTGCATCCACCATAACCAAATTTGGTGCGATTATGATTGATAATTCCAGTGCATTTCGATACGATGATGATGTTCCATTGGTAGTTCCTGAGGTAAATCCTGAGGACTCGAAAACCCGCCCCAGAAACATCATCGCAAACCCGAACTGCTCAACCATCCAGATGGTTGTTGCATTGAAACCGATTAACGATCTCTCTAAAATCAAAAAAGTCCGGGTTGCCACCTATCAGGCAGCCAGCGGAGCTGGGGCACAGGGCATTGCCGAACTGGAGCAACAGATCCGGGAAGTTGCCGGTGGTCAAAATCCAACCATTAGTAAATTTCCCTATCAACTGGCAATGAACATCATTCCGCATATCGATGTCTTCCTCGACAACGACTATACCAAGGAGGAGATGAAAATGAACTGGGAGACAAAAAAAATCATGCACACCCAGGCAGAAGTTAGTGCTACCTGTGTTCGCATTCCGGTTGCCAGAGCACATTCGGAAGCCATATGGGTGGAAACCGAACAACCGCTCTCTGTTGAGCAGGTCAAAGAAGCTTTCAGCCAAACCAAAGGGCTTACCATATTGGATAACCCGGCAGAAAAAGAGTATCCAATGCCTCTGTTTGTTTCCGGAAAAGATGATGTATATGTTGGTCGTATCAGAAAAGATGTGACTGACCCCAATGGAATTACCTTTTGGTGCGTCGGCGATCAAATCAAAAAAGGAGCCGCACTGAATGCCTTACAAATCGCTGAATGGCTGATTCAAAACGGAGAGGTGTAATTCATCCATCCGCGTAGAACAAAAAATCATGGGCAAATTCTTATTTAGAGAACTGATCTGTCCGCCTCAGATCAGTAATCTTAAATATTGTCGATTCTAAAAAGAATCATCAAATATTCTTATTATATTAGAAACGCAGAATTAAAATTAATTCTGCGTTTCTAATTGATAAAAAGAGATACGATATTGAAGATCCATGACGCAAAAAAGCCGTATTCTGCAGAATCTTCATTGCAGTTATACGCTTTAGCGGATTATAAAACGAAAATATGAAACATATTGATAGTGTCGAATTACGAAATCTCCGGATCGATGATTATGAGGAATTGAAAAAATCGATGATTGAAGCCTATGCGAACTGGCCGGGAGCCTTTTGGGAGGAGAAACATTTTCAAAAACTGCTGAACATCTTCCCGGAAGGTCAGCTGGCAGTTACGGTAAATGATGTTGTTGTCGGGTGCGCACTGTCGCTCATCGTAAAATATGAACTATTTGGCGATGATCACACCTATCGTGAGATCACAGGAAATTTCACATTCAACACACATCACCCCAAAGGGAATACCCTGTATGGAATTGATGTATTCATCCGGCCGGAATATCGGGGCTTACGTCTTGGAAGAAGGCTTTACGATGCGAGAAAGGAACTTTGTGAAAACTTGAACCTGAAAGCCATCGTTTTTGGCGGACGCATACCCAATTACCATCTTCATGCCGCAACCCATACCCCCAAAGAGTATATTCAAAAAGTAAAATTCAGAGAACTTTTTGATCCCACGTTAAACTTTCAGCTTTCGAACGATTTTCATGTGAAAAAAATTTTAAAAGGGTACATGCCGGGCGACAAAGAGTCGAAAGAGTATGCCGTGCTTCTTCAGTGGGATAATATCTATTACCAAAAAACAACGGATAAGCCAACAAGCTATAAGTCGGTTGTCAGACTGGGACTAATCCAATGGCAAATGCGGTTATACCGGGATTTGGATGAACTTTTTACCCAGGTTGAATTTTTCGTGGATGCAGTTTCGAGCTACAAAAGTGATTTTATCCTGTTCCCTGAGTTTTTCAATGCTCCCCTGATGGCCGACTACAACCACCTGAGTGAAGCAGATGCTATCCGGATGCTGGCAGGCTATACCGAGACCATCAGGGAACGGTTTATGAAGCTGGCCATAAGCTACAACATCAACATCATTACAGGAAGTATGCCCCTGGTCCGAAACGAAAAACTCTATAATGTAGGCTTTCTTTGCCGACGAAACGGGACTTACGAAACGTACGAAAAGATTCATGTTACTCCCGATGAGGTTAAAGCATGGGGTCTGTCGGGAGGAGATACGATCGAGGTCTTTGAAACCGATTGTGGCCCTATTGGCATTTTGATCTGTTACGATGTTGAATTCCCTGAATTATCGAGGATTCTTGCCCAACAGGGAATGAACATCCTCTTTGTCCCGTTCCTGACCGATACCCAGAATGGATATTCAAGGGTCCGGTACTGCGCCCGCTCACGAGCCATCGAAAATGAGTGTTATGTGGCCATCGCCGGTTCCGTTGGGAATCTGCCTAAAGTAGAAAACATGGACATACAATTTGCTCAGGCAGTGGTATTTACGCCTTGCGACTTTGCCTTCCCGACGACCGGGATCAAGGCAGAGGCTACGCCGAATACGGAAATGATATTGGTTGCCGATGTCGATCTGGACCTTCTGAAGGAGTTACATAGCTTTGGTGCCGTTCGAAACCTGAAAGACCGCCGTACCGATCTCTATTCCGTCTGTCTCAATTCAGAGAATCCAACACGAAAAACAGAATAAACAAAGAATCACAGGCACTCTTAAAAAATCAAACCAAGAGAAGCACTAATCATCCTCCCAGGTGATATCGAACAAGTAATCATTGAACGGGAAACGCTGAGAATGAATAGCCTTAACCTCTTCATACAACATCTCCTTCAAAGCTGCAATGTTTATCTTTTGGGTTGCTGATATAAAAACAGCAGGAGCATTATTCTTTGCCAGCCAGGAATTTTTCCACTCCTCAAGCGTCAAATTCTCCTTTGATCTGGGAGTCAGGTCATCTTCATCTTTTGCCACAAAACGGAATGCATCTACCTTATTAAACACATAGATATTGGGTTTATCTCCCGAGTCGATCTCTTTCAAGGTATTATTCACTGTTTCAATCTGCTCTTCAAAACCGGGATGGGAAATATCCACAACATGAATCAGAATATCGGCCTCCCGCACCTCATCCAATGTTGATTTGAAAGACTCCACCAGATCGTGGGGAAGTTTCCGGATAAAACCCACCGTGTCGGCAAGCAAAAAAGGCAGGTTTACTATGACAACTTTCCGAACGGTAGTATCGAGGGTCGCAAAGAGTTTGTTTTCAGCAAAAACCTCTGATTTCGACAACAGGTTCATCAGGGTTGATTTGCCCACATTGGTATAACCGACCAAAGCCACACGTACGAGCTTGCCACGGTTTTTGCGTTGGGTAGACTTCTGTTTATCAATCTTCTTTAACTGATCCTTTAACCGGGCGATTTTATCAAGAATAATCCGCCGGTCGGTTTCAATCTGAGATTCACCCGGGCCTCGCATGCCGATACCTCCCCGCTGCCTCTCAAGGTGTGTCCACATCCGGGTAAGACGGGGAAGCATGTATTGATACTGAGCCAGCTCAACCTGAGTCTTGGCATGAGCTGTTTGGGCACGCCGGGCAAAAATATCAAGGATCAGATTCGTGCGATCCAGTACTTTACATTCCAGCTTCCGCTCAATATTCCTCAACTGGGTTGGCGTCAGTTCATCGTCAAAAATGATGGTATCGACCTCCATCTCTTTCATAAAAACACCGATCTCCTCCAGCTTCCCCGGACCTACAAATGTCGAAAAATTAGGGACATCAAGTCTTTGGATAAATTTCTTTACAACAACAGCGCCGGCAGTATCAGCCAGAAACTCCAGCTCATCCAGATACTCCGATGCCTGGCGATCATCCTGATTATTACAAATAAGTCCAACCAGAACAGCTTTCTCGGTTAACGGAGCGGTTTCAATCATACCATACTTTTATTTAGGCTTCCCGGTAAGGGGATCATTTAAACAGACATAAAAAACTCCTGAACCTTATAAAAGGAACAGGAGTGCAAAAATAGATATTTTTTTAGTAGCTTACTGCAACACAAAGTTAATTGGTACCGTATAGGAAACCCTAACCGGTTTACCACGCTGTTTTCCGGGCTTCCATTTTGGAAGGGTATTTACCACACGCAGAGCCTCCTTGTCGAGCGAAGCATCGACACCTCGAGCAATACGTGCATCGGTAATTGAGCCATCGGTGTTAACAACAAAAGTAACATAAACCCTGCCCTGAATACCATTCTCCTGGGCAATTACCGGATATTTAACCGCAGTAGCTAAAAACTGACGCAATGCAGCTTCACCTCCGGGGAACTCCGGCATATCTTCTACAATAAAAAATACTTGAGTATCTTCTTCCTCTTCCTCTTTCTTCGTTGACACCACCGGGGCAACATCAATCACCATACCCTCCGTAACCTCGGTATCGTCAATAATCAGTTCATCTTCAATATCCACATCATCGTCAACGATGGTCAATACCTCAATGACCTGCGGTGGCGGTGGTGGTGGCGGAACTTCCAATTCACGCGTAATCGGAATTATTTCATCTTCCACTTCCTGCATTTCAATCTGACCGAGCGAATCCGCTTTTTTGGGTGAGGTCTTGTACTCAAAAGCTGCAAGGATAATTCCAAGTGCAAGGACCAATCCCAGCATCAGAAACAAGCTCCTCTTGTTTTCAAGGTCTGCTTTTGGTGATTTTTTTACTTCCATAATACCTTTTTTTTATTGTTTTTTCTACTCAATATCTTGCAAAATTTGGAGGGATAAAGATAAATAATTATTAGTACTTACAAATGATTTTTTTTGATATTTCAGATACGGGAATAAATTCCTTCAATGAACACGGTTCATGAACCCGATTGGTAGAGCCGGTTTATCAATCGACATAAAAAAGATGCTACAAAAACTTTACCAGAGATGCAAAAAACGAAAAAAACTTTTATATTTGTCGCCGCTTTAGCTATGGTAATGAATCGTTGCTATAGCCAAAGAGCAAGTTCACAACCGATTTGGGGCATTAGCTCAGTTGGCTAGAGCGTTTGACTGGCAGTCAAGAGGTCAGGGGTTCGACTCCCCTATGCTCCACCGAAAAAAAGAGAGTTGCAAAAAATTGCAACTCTCTTTTTTTTAAATATCATCTGATTAAATCTGTAAGTGATCCAAGGACACCTTTCCTCTCAATGGGCAGGAAATGTCACTATATAGATCTATTTCGCAGTAACCGAGATGATCTTCTCCTCATCACAACGAATATCAAAGACCAGATCCAATACCGATTTGTCATCCGTTTGAATCACTTGAGACACAAGCCCTCCATCAACCTCATATTCACCCTTTTTCAATACCAGGCGTACGCGGCAATCCGCGAGATGAACCGGCAGGCTGTTTTTAACAGTAACCCGATTAAAATTCTGTGTTCCATCGTTCGGATGATCGTAATCAACGGTCAGATTTAACTCAATATCCTCATAGGCAGCCGTCGGATTAGCACAGAACCGAAGCGGTTCAGAGTATTGAACAGAGTCCCCGTTGATGTAAAATATCCTGAAGAATCCAAGATTCTTCTCCCAGGTTTTTATCTCACCACTGCGACAAATAACACCGGGACGGGTATGGTGCGTTGGTGTGGTTCCGATCACCTCATTAGAGGGAGAGTGACTGTGCCCGTTCACCAGAACATTAATCCTGTTTCTGTTTAAAAAGGCGGTATCGATGGCGCTGTGTTTATGCTGGGCCATAATCCGGACGTTACCCATACCGGATCTCTGAAGAAATGCTTCATGCTCTCTCCCCTGCCTCCCCGACATAGGCGCTTCAGCAGGAGTCTCCTCCTGAGGATCACCCAGCGAATCATCGGCTAAAATAATCCGGGTGCCTGCGTAAGAGAATCCGTGAATACGCTTGCCCATCTTATCGTTCCACTGATGACATTTGGCTAGGTAGTCATTGATATCGATCCCGTGAAAATCATGATTCCCGGGAACAAAAAAGGTGGGTGCATTCAATCCGTAAACACCTTGAAAACCATGACTTCCCCAAAATAGATTCTTATACTTCTCTTCCAGTAACGGATGCTTATCCGCTTCATAAATCCGCTCACCGCCCCAGCCTGTCGAATCAGCGTTAACCATCGAATACTCCATAATCTGATCACCGGTCACCAAAATAAAGTCGGGCGCCAAAAGATTGGCTACCTCAACAAACCGGTCAAAAAGCTCCAGCTCTTTAGCGTATCCCTCCTCTGGTGTGCCAACCCATTGCCGGGTCATATGCAAGTCAGAAATATGAATAAAACGGTGAGATGAACGAAAGGCCCTGACCACTTTAACCGATTTTGGCGATCGGTGAACTTCTTCCCCACAATAAAGGAAAAGATCATACAGCTCCTCCGGGGCACGACTTGAAACCCGCACCCAAAGCTGATTATTTACCGATCGCCGGGTATAGTGGTCGTATTCGAACCGACCTGTCTCCACGGTATCAATCGTCAATTTTTCAGAATAATAAGAAGAAACCAGGCAAACGGAGTCCACAGGCAGAGCCATATCATTATGGAACAGGATATTGAACTGCATCCCCGCCTCCACAATCGATGCGGTGGCACGCCAGGGATAGACAATCGCTCCGGCTGATGCAACCCGGTTTTCCAGATTACCAAAAACCAATAAAACCAATAATACACCAAATTTCAATCGATTCATCACTTCCAAAATCTAATAACTTTACAAATCTGATAACATCAAAAAGAGGAGTCATTCTTCAATCGATACAATCTCCACCAGGGAGTGGTCGGCGATTCGTGGTGCTCGCGATGATACCCGAAAAAATAGCAGGAGAGCATCGCCCAGAGGTGATTTCTTCTCAAAGTTCTGGAATTATGAGGCAACATTTCGTCAGTGTGTGGCCTGCGATGTGGCAGCCAGGTGCCAAAGAAAAAGAGCTGAAATGTAGCCAGTACCGACGGAACCACCCAAAAAGCCAATAACTGAAATTCAGAAAACCATAACAACAGCAGATTGAACGCAATGGCAAAAAGAACAATTTGCCCGATCGTAACGTAATTCTTCATAAAAAGAGCCCACCAAATAAACACGTTATTGCTGCGTGAAGAGTAATCAGGATCCCGATCCGTTGCCGGAAACCGATGATGTTCATAGTGTTTTTTTGATAGTTTCCGGTAGGATAAAAATGCGAAGAGCGTTGTAGCCAGATAACCAATGAAATTATTCAACCGGCGATTTAACGTAACCGACCCATGCATGGCATCGTGGGCTGTAATAAACAGACCGGTATAGAGATACGTTTGGATGAGAATATGCAGATAGAACCAGACAGAAGAGAATGACGGTTCAATAAAAAAAAGGAGATATCCCAGATGAACCAACCACAAAACCATAATACAGAGTGCAAAAATAATCCCCATATGTTTTGAATTTTGAGCAATCTACCAAATTTTTCAGAAATTGAGCGCCTCCTTTAAATTTTTGTACCCCGACTTACTCACTTTCAGTTTGGTTTTATCATGCAGAACAACAACATACGACTCCTTTTCATACTGCTGGATCTCATTGATCTCTTCAATCCGGATAATAAACGACCGGTGTATCCGAATAAAACTTGCAGGATCGAGTACCTCCTCCAGTGATTTCATTGTTTTCTGCTTTACGTAACGAGCTTCCCGGGTATATATCAAAACATAATCATCCATCGATTCAATATAGCGAATCTGATCAACCGGAATCACATGAATCTTACTCCGGTCCTTAACAACGATTCGGTTAAGAAATCCCTCCCTTGGGTACTCAAGCACCTTATCAGCCATTTCCGAAACGGGTCCCTCCCGGTGAATTCGCCCTTCAACCTTTGCAACAGCCTCTTTCAAACGCTCTTTGGAAAAAGGTTTCAACAGGTAATCGGCTGCATTGAATTCAAAAGCCTTAAGGGCGTACTCATCGTAAGCCGTGGCAAAAATGATGTGTGGTTTATGATCTAATAACTCCAACATTTCGAAACCGCTAATTTTAGGCATCTGAATATCAAGAAAAATCAGATCCGGCTTCAACTCATTGATCATTTTAACCCCTTCAAATCCATTGGCACATTCACCAACGATCTCTATATGAGCGAAATCCTGCAAAAAAGATCGCAACAGATCCCGGGCTAATGCCTCATCTTCAACGATTATTGTACGAATATTTTCAGACATAGAATCTATTTTTGAGGAATTATTAGCGTCACTTTAAACTCTCTTTTTGTGTCCTCGACCTTCATCAGCAACGGATTGTTATAGATAATCCGAAGCCTGTCACGGATATTTTTCAAACCAATTCCTTCTCCCCTTTTTATAACCGCATCGGGATCATAATTGTTTGAAATAACAATCTCAACCACATTATCATAGCTGCGACAACGGGTGCAAATCTCCACCGGCTCTGTCGCTTCATAAACACCATATTTAATGGCGTTTTCATATAACGGTTGTAAAATCATATTGGGCACTAATGCCTGAAGTGACGGCTCTTCCACATCAAAAACGGCATTTAGCTTCTCGCCAAACCTGACCTTCTCAATCTGCATGAACAACTTATTATTATTCAACTCCTCGACCAGAGGAACTTTATCGGTTTGGTCGTGCTTCAAAGAATATCGCATCAGGGTTGAGAGGTTTATTACCATCTCCTGTGCCTTGGCAGGATCGGACATAGTGAGGGAAGAAATACTGTTCAGACTGTTAAAAAGAAAGTGGGGATTGATCTGGGATTTCAGGGCATGCAGCTCAGCCTCCCTGACCAATGCCTTCAATTGAATTTCATTCTTCTGTTTCTCTTTAAATCCCTGATAATAGTTAACGGCATAGAAAAAAATGATATAGGTAAGGTAGAGCATGTATCCGCCAAAAATATTGGCAGCCAGATTACTGTCCACCCAATCTGCTGCATCCGGATGAATCAGTTTAATGATTACTACCCCGATATACAACCATATAATAACAATAAATGAGGCAGCAAGGAGGTGCGTCAGAAAGATCCGTACTATAGAGTTATTTTCGAGGGTACTGTATTTAATCACATACCAAATGGAACTTCCGATAATCGCATAGGTAAAAGGAAATGCCACGGCTTCGGCAATGGCTGTTCCCGGATTAAAATCATACGCAATCCACTTAAGCAATACACTCCCCGAGAGCACAGCCAGCCATACCAGAATATAATAGATGCCGAGCCTTGGACTTGAGCTAAACGGATGTCTTAAATCCATTCTCAACTATATTTAACTTCCACGCCGCCAAATGCACAGAATCCTTTAACAACCAACGTTTTTGAAAAATCTTTACTGACGTTATGAACGGAACTCTTCCGTTTATCGCTAAATCCTCCAAATACGGTGTTTATCTCATTCTTCACAGACCAGTCGGGAGGGAGCTTAAACCCCGTTCCTCCAAAAAGGCACAGGCAATCGATCGTAGCTCCGTTTTCAGAGAGAATTGCCTCCCGAAAATCGTAATCTACACCGCCAAAAATGGCTGTAATTTTCCCTCCCAGAAATTTCTGAGAATTGACAAAAATCTCCTTCCCGCCAAAAATGACAAAATCGTCGAAAAAATCCGAATTATTGGCCGAAGGTTCGAGTACTGCATTCGTTTTTGATCTGTTATGAGCGAAAAGTAACGTAATACCAACAGCAATTATTAAGATCGGCCATCCCAATTGCCGTACGATGGGGGGAATAATAATCAGCTCATCAACAAGAAAATAACCACCGATAGCCATTAGGATCACTCCGGCTGTCCGGTTTCCTGCGATAAACGAAAAAATGCCGATGGCAATCAGAAGCATCTGCCAGGAGATCAATACATCGGTCCATCCATAGGGAATCACATCGAGTCGGATTAACACCCACAGAAAACCAACGACAATTAAGAAGAGGCCAAACATAAATCTACGATCCGCAACACCTGCTTTTTCCATCACTTTACATTTTTAGATTTCCATGAACAAATATATAAATTATTCATCCTCCGACTACTTAACATTCGGTTAACACCCGAAATAAGCCGGCAAAAAGATCGGTTAGTGAAGGAAAAAGAAGAAAAACAGATACAGACTACGGCCAGCGTTGACCCCTCTGGTCAATCACCCCCCTGCATTTTCGCCCAGGTGTCGCGCAATGGAACGGTACGGTTAAAGACCGGCTTTCCTGGCTCTGAGTCATAATCCAGGTTAAAATAGCCCAGCCGTTCAAACTGAAAATGATCGAGCGGTTTGCCCTCGTTCACAAAAGGCTCCAGGTAGCATTCCGGCAGCACAGTCAGTGATTCCGGATTGAGGAACTCCTTGTAATCAATATCTTTATGACCACCGGGGTCCTCATCATTGAAGAGACGGTCGTAGAGGCGCACTTCCGATTTCACGGCATGTTTTGCCGACACCCAGTGCAGGGTAGCCTTCACCTTCCTGCCGTCGGGGGAGTTTCCTCCTTTGGAGGCGGGATCGTAGGTACAGTGCAGTTCGATGATCTCCCCGTTTTCATCTTTTACAACGTCGGTGCAGGTAACAAAATAGGCATACCGCAAACGCACCTCCCTGCCGGGAGCCAGCCGGAAGAATTTCCTGGGGGGATCTTCCATGAAATCATCGCGCTCAATATAGAGCTCACGAGAGAAGGGAACCTTCCGGGTTCCCATCGACTCATCCTCGGGATTGTTGACCGCGTCCAGCTCCTCCTCCTGATTTTCAGGATAGTTGGTAATGACAACCTTCAACGGGTTCAGAACGCCCATTACCCGCTGGGCAATTTTATTGAGATGCTCACGCACACTGTACTCCAGCAGAGTGACATCGATCATTCCATCCACTTTGGTCACGCCGATCCGGTCGGAAAAATTACGGATCGACTCCGGGGTGTATCCCCGTCGACGCAGGCCTGAAAGGGTAGGCATCCGCGGATCGTCCCAGCCACTGACATACCCCTCGCGCACCAGCTCCAGGAGGCGGCGCTTGCTCATCAGCGTATAGGTAAGGTTCAGCCGGGCAAACTCAATCTGGCGGGGCCGGTAATCGCTATCCTTCAACTGATCGATAAACCAGTCGTAGAGCGGCCGGTGCACCTCAAACTCGAGGGTGC
>CAZILU010000038.1:0-24183 GCA_964540165.1 uncultured Mariniphaga sp. | reverse complement strand
TTGCCAGAACTGGATTTTGAATCCAGCGCGTCTACCTATTCCGCCACCCGGGCTTCTCCCTTTACAGAAAATGGTTTGCAAAAATAGTGATTCTATCGATATTTACAAAATATCAAATAAACATTTAAATCCATTCCGATTTCACATCCGAAAAAACCTATCTCCTTGCCGGTTGATTGACAAATCAGTTAAACTCAGGTTTAATCAAAAATCGGTATTACACAACACATTTACCGGAAGATCTACCAGGTATAAAAAGGCTTTCTGACCCGAATGCCCGGAAGGAGAAAACCGGGCCACACAATCTAACCGGTGCCTGTCACACCTCCCGCAACTTCCATCTCCCTCTGCGGAACACCAATACGGCAATAATTGCCAAAATGCTTTCGGCAGATACAATGGCAATGCTGGCTCCGGCAAGTCCCATCTCTAACGCAATGGCCAACAGCCAGGCCAGCGGAATCTCAATCACCCAAAAACACAAAACATTGATCTTCGTTGGCGTATATGTGTCTCCGCTTCCGTTAAATCCCTGCACAAAAGCCATCCCCAATGCATACATAGGAAATCCCAGCGAAATGATCCGCAACGATTTCACTCCATGCTCCACAACGGCAGATTCATCAATAAAAAGCCGGATAAAAAATTCCGGGAACAGAACCAATATCAGGCCAATGGTTCCCATAAAAATCATATTGGCATATCCGGTAATCCAAACCGATCGCTCAGCACGCCCGGGCAACTTCGCTCCCAGGTTTTGCCCAACCAGTGTCGATGCTGCATTGCTTAATCCGGCCGCAGGAAGCAACGCGAATATAATAATGCGGATGGCAATCGTGTACCCGGCAATAGCGTTCGTTCCACAAGTGGCAATGATCCGAACCAGAAATATCCAACTCGATGTGGCAATCATATTTTGCAGAATACCTCCACCCGAAATTTGCAGCAACTCCTTTAATACATCGATTTTCAAACGGATGCTGTTCCAATAGAGCCGGATCCGGTAGTGACCCCTGAAAAGCAGATAAAACTGATAAATCACCCCCAGTCCACGACCAATGGACGTGGCGATGGCTGCACCGGCCAGCCCCAGCTCCGGAAAAGGACCGATACCAAAAATCAGCAGAGGATCAAGCACCAGGTTAATCAGATTAGCCACCCAAACAACTCGCATAGAGATGGCAGCATCGCCCGAACTTCGAAAAACTGCATTAATAATGAAAAGCAGCATAACGGTGGCATTGCCTCCAAACATAATGGCCGGATAGATCGCTCCTGCAGCAGCCTGCGCCTCCGTCATTCCCATAATGATCAGAAACTCTTTAGCAAAAATTACTCCCGGCAGGGCAATCAATAGCGAGACAAACACCCCGGCAAGAATCGCCTGAAAAGCAACAACACCAGCTTCCTTCTTCCTGCGTTGGCCAATGCGCCGGGCTACCAACGCCGTTGTTGCCATGCTTAGTCCCGACCCCACGGCATACACAACCGTCATAACCGACTCGGTAATGCCTACTGTAGCTACAGCCCCCGGACCCAGCTTCGAAACAAAAAAGATATCAACCACAGCAAAAACCGACTCCATAACCATCTCCAGCACCATCGGTACCGCAAGTATAAAAATAGCATGACTGAGACGTGTCTGTGTGAAATCACGCTCGGTACCGGCAATCGCCTCCTTAACATCCTCCCATAACTGACGGGCATTCCCGGAATTAAAATTGGAAACCACACGCCAAATTCTATCTTTTTTATTCATCTGTTCGTTCTGTTATTCCTGTCAGAATCCGGTTCTATGCCAAAAACATTGAACACAGATTTCGAAAACAACGCTTCGCATGAGAGAAAGGCAAAAGGCAAAAGGCAAAAGGTAAAAGGCAAAAGGTAAAAGTAGTTCGTTTCATAATTTATCTATTATGCTGGCTTCTCTCCCGGCATTTAACATTTCGGCAGGGCATCCAAACGTGCCAGCCCCCCGGTTGATGTCTCTCGATAGTGGCTCTGCAGATCGATACCGGTCTCATACATGGTTCTGACTACTTCATCGAAACTGATGCGGTGTCTGCCATCCGACATCAAAGCATAAGTGTTGTGCGAAACAGCCCGCTCAGCGGCAAAGGCATTGCGCTCAATACAGGGAATCTGAACCAAACCGGCTACCGGATCACAGGTGAGCCCCAGATGATGCTCAATACCCATCTCAGCTGAGTACTCTATTTGGTAGATGGTGCCTCCCATCAACTGCGTAGCTGCTGCCGATGCCATGGCACATGCAGTGCCGACCTCACCCTGACAGCCCACCTCAGCCCCCGAAACCGACGCATTGGTCTTGACAATGTTCCCAATCAGCCCCGCCGTTGCCAGAGCCCTGATAATTAAGGCCGGCTCTGTTTTGTACACCTTAAAAAAGTAGTAGAGAACCGCCGGAAGCACACCACTGGCACCACACGTGGGAGCTGCCACAATTCTCCCGCCCGAAGCATTCTCTTCCGAAACAGCTAAGGCATAGGAAAAAAGCTGTGCCCGCCGCTTGAAGGGGGTGGCAAAATTCTGTCCTTTTACAAAAAAGGATTGCGCCTTGCGGGGCAGCTTCAACTCACCCGGCAATACACCATCGCGATTTAACCCGTTGGCAATGGAGAGCTTCATAACTTCCCAAACCTCATCCAGATAAGCATGAATTCCGGTACCTTCAAATTCAAACACATATTCCCATAACTGCTGTCCGTTCCGGTTACACCAATCCAATATTTCAGCCATCGTATGGTGCGGATATACCTTGTGCAGGAAATCCTGAGAAGATTCATCCACAATAGTCCCTCCGCCAATGCTGTACACCGTCCACTCATCCAAACAACTGCCCTGAGCATCATAGGCAGAAAAGGTCATCGCGTTGGGATGTCGCTTCAGATAAGTTTCCGGCTTCCAGATAATGGAAAGCTCTCGACCCTGAAACGTATCTTCTATGACCTTATCAGTCAGATGCCCCTTACCTGTGGCAGCAAGACTACCATACAAAACAACTTCAAACCGTGCAGCCTCCGGATGCTTTGAAAGAAATTGCTCTGCTCCCCGCTTCGGCCCCATCGTATGACTGCTCGAAGGGCCATGCCCTATCGTATAGATATCCCTGATCGATTCCATCTGCTCATATTTTGATGGTGAAATTAGAATCTTTCTATGAAACAGAATAACTTTCGATTCAAATTTGTATTTTAGAGCCGAAATAAATGAGTCAATCTTAACAACAGGTTTTCCAACCGTAATAACACCAATGATGAAAAATATTATCCTCTGTTTTCTGATCCCGCTTCTGGGAGCTTGTACAACCACAACCCAAAAATCCATCGTTATGCCATACCAGGAATCCAACTTCGAAAAAACCATTGATGGGAAAACCACCCGCCTCTTCACCCTGAAAAATGAACAGGGCATGATCGTTACACTTACCAACTACGGAGCAAAAATCGTCTCCATCTACGCCCCTGACCGGGAAGGGAACTTCGCCGACGTATTGCTTGGATTTAACTCCATCGATGATTACATAACCTATGGAGCCAGCCACGGAGCCGTGGTCGGTCCCTTTGCTAACCGGATCTCCAATGCCCGTTTTACCATTGGAGAGGAGACTTATCAACTTCCCGTTAATAACGGAGAAGCCTGCCTCCACTCAGGTCCCGATAGCTGGTACCGGAAGGTTTGGAATTATCAGCAGGAAGAAAACGTGGTTACCTTTATGCTGGAAAGTCCCGATGGAGAGTTCGGATTCCCGGGCAATAAAAATGCCAAAGTGACCTATACACTCACCAACGATAATGCACTGAAGATCGATTACGAAGTAACAACCAACAAACCAACCCACATCAACCTGACAAATCACAGCTATTTTAACCTGCGGGGTGAAGGAAACGGTGATATCCTGGATCATCTGCTGGTGATCAACGCCGACCGTTCGACACCGGTAATTGACGGAAGCATGATCCCAACCGGAGAAATTGTCGATATCCGGGGCACCGCGCTCGATTTCACCACACCCCATACCATTGGCGAACGAATTGATCACCCACATCCCCAGCTCGAATTTGGCTTCGGCTATGACTTCAACTACATCATCAATAAAAATACGGCTGAATTGACCTTTGCCGCCAGCGCCTTTGAACCGGAAAGCGGAAGATATATGGAGGTATTCACCACCGAACCAGCCGTTCAGCTTTACACAGGAAACCATCTGAAAGGCAACGAAACAGGCAAAAGCGGTAATCCTTATACCTCCAGAACCGGATTCTGCCTGGAAACACAACACTATCCCGACAGCCCCAATCAACCCGGATTCCCGTCAACGTTGTTAAACCCGGATGAAGTTTACCAATCAACAACCATCTATCAGTTTTCCGTTAAAAAGAAATAAATTTTATACTTTCGTCCCGGAATATCTACAACGAAACAGATCACATGATGTCTTTATGCAAAACAGAGTAGTTGTAATAACGGGGGCTTCCTCGGGAATAGGAAAGGCATTGGCCGAAAAATACGCTGCAGAAGGATGGCGCGTAGTCGTTGGTGCCCGGCGAGAAGAGCGTTTATTGGAGCTTCAACGCCAACTGCAATCCTCCGGGGTTCTGGCCGTTAAAACCGATGTGCGCTCTGAAACCGATTGCAAAAACCTGATTGATCGTGCTGTAAGTAAATTCGGGAGAATCGATCTGCTGATCAATAACGCGGGTATCTCCATGAGGGCCCTCTTTAACAACACCGAAATGGAGGTGATGCATCAGGTCATGGATATCAACTATTGGGGAACGGTTCACTGTACAAAATATGCCCTGCCCCACCTGATTCGAAGTAAAGGGGCACTGGTTGGCGTCATCTCCATTGGAGGGTATGTGGGACTGCCCGGTCGAAGCGGCTATTCAGCATCCAAATTTGCCGTCCGCGGTTTTCTCCAGACCATCAGAACCGAAAACCTAAAAACCGGACTGCATGTATTAATTGTGGCTCCCGGATTCACCGCCTCAGAAATTCGAAAATCGGCTCTTACCGGAAACGGAGAAAAACAGGAAGAGACCCCCCGCGATGAGAGTAAAATGATGTCGGCAGAAACATGCGCTTCTCATATCTTTCGCGCCGTCGAAAAAAGAAAACGGGAGCTGGTACTTACCTTTGTAGAAGGTAAATTTACCGTATTCCTGCTTAAATTTTTCCCCCGATTTATTGAAAAAATGACCTATAAAATGTTCGCCCGGGAACCCGACTCTCCATTCTCCTGACCATACCTGCACCTTTTAAACGAACGAATTCCAATTTTATCATCTGCAGAACACTCCTCAACTGTCAAACAGGCAGTTGAACATTTCCCCGCCTCCTCGTGTTCTATGAACGAATCATACCATAAATTAATGCCCGGTATGTTACCGGAATCTTGATTCCATGACGAATACCTTTTATATCTTTAATAAGTTCATCTGAATAGAAAAAACTTGTAATTTTGCCATACTGAATAACTAAAATGCTATGTACACATTCGCCAAAGGGTTTTTTTACTCTTTTGTGATGGTTGTTCTCTGGCTTCCAACAGTGGCAGCCCAATCTGTAACAACACCATCAGACCATACGGCTGATGATGATCACCCGCAAGAGAACTTCGATGCCGGGAAATTTGTTATCGATCACGTACTTGATGCATACGACTGGCACATCGCCACCATTGGAAACAGATCGTTTTCTGTTCCTCTTCCGGTTATTCTTTACAGCAATCATCCAACCCTTCATGAAGGGAAAAAATGGCATCTCTTTATGTCATCCAAATTCCACCATGGAAAGGAAGATTACCTGGGATTCCGAATTTCGCAGGAAGAGGAGTACCATGGAAAAATTGTAGAGATCAATTCCCAGGGGACTCCGTTAGGAAGACCTCTTGATCTCTCAATGACCAAATCAGTTTCGGGACTGCTCATATCAGTTATCGTTCTGTTTCTGTTGCTGTTTTCAGCCGTCCGGTCTGCAAAAATAAACCGGGGAAAAGCCCCTTCGGGAACACAAAACCTGATTGAACCGGTTGTCATCTTCATCCGCGATGAGATTGCCATTCCCTCCATCGGAGAAGAGCAATATAAAAAATTCATGGCCCCGCTTCTAACGCTCTTCACCTTTATCCTAATTAATAATTTATTAGGATTAATTCCTGTCTTCCCCTTTGGAGCCAATATCACCGGAAACATCTCTGTTACATTGGTCCTGGCACTTTTTACATTCGTGGTCACCAATGTAAAAGGAAACAGACACTACTGGAAAGAGATCTTCAATCCGGATGTACCCTTGTGGCTTAAATTTCCGTTGCCTTTAATGCCCCTGCTTGAGATTATGGGGCTGTTCACCAAACCATTCGTGCTAATGGTCCGGTTATTTGCCAATATGATGGCCGGGCACATGATTATCACCGTTTTCATTAGCCTGATCTTTATATTCAGCAACATGCTGGGGCCCGTTGCAGGCTATGGTGTCAGTCCGATTTCCGTGGCATTTTCGGTTTTCATTACCCTGCTCGACCTGCTGGTCTCCTTTATTCAAGCTTATGTTTTTACCCTGTTGTCGGCCATCTATTTTGGAATGGCCTCAGCAAAAAGCCATTAATATTCATTTTTAAAACTCATTACTATGTTATCAACCATTTTAAACGTTTTATTGCAAGTTACAGAAGGAGCAGCCAACTTCAGCGAATTGGGTGCTGCATTTGGAGCATCCTTTACCGCTATCGGAGCTGCCTATGGCATTAGCCGGATCGGCGCCAGTGCGATGGAAGCCATTGCACGCCAACCCGAGGCCAGCGGTGACATCCGCTCCAACATGATCGTTTCAGCCGCCCTGATCGAGGGTGTCTCCTTCTTTGCCGTAATCGTTTGTACCCTGGTACTGTTTGTATAAACCGGTCTCTCAGGCACCCTAATAGATAACATCGCCTTTGCTGATTGTTGAATACAAATAAGTTATAATAAAAAGTAAATGTATGGAACTTGTCACGCCAAATGCTGGAACCATCTTCTGGATGATCATCATTTTTGGAATTGTTGCCGTCGTTCTTAAGAAGTTCGCATGGAAACCCATCCTTCATGCATTGGACGAACGGGAAGAGTCAATCGAAAATGCCTTGTCGGCTGCCCGTGAGGCACGTGAAGAGGTTGACAAACTGAATTCGGAAAATCAACGGATTATTGCACAGGCAAAAGACGAAAAAGAGTTCATTCTTCAGGAAGCTATGAAACTTCAGCAGGAGATCATCATGGAAGCCAAAGAGAAAGCAACCACCGAAGCTCATAAAAGCATTGAGCTTGCCCGGCACCAGATCATGGTTGAACAGGCAAAAGCATTAGCCAACATGAAAAAGGAGATGACCGAAATCTCCTTTATGATTGCAGAAAAGATCATCAGAAAAGAGTTGGCCAACCGTGAGCAACACAGGCAAATGGTCGATACCCTGCTCGATGAAATTAAATTGAACTGATTCCATGGATGAAAGTGCCATAACCGTACGATATGCCCAGGCTCTTTTTTCGCTGATAAATGAAACCAATCAGCTCTCCGTACTGAAAAAAGATGCCGACCTGATAGCAGCCGTTTGCAGTCAGTCAAACGACTTTATTCGTCTGCTTAATGATCCGGTGGTAAAATCATCCGAAAAAATCAGAGTAATCAGACTTATTTTTGCCAACAAAATAGATCCGATTACGCAAAATTTCCTGGAACTCATCCTTCATAATAACCGCGAACAATTTATTCCTTTGATCTTCAGAAATATACTGGCCTATATCCGTAAAGCAAAAAACATCCGAACGGCGGTGATAACAACGGCACAACCCGTCGATGAAGAGCTTCTTCGAAAAACGACAGCCATTCTGGAAAAAGCGTTGGATTCCGAAGTAGAACTGACATCACGGGTGAATTCAAACATTGTTGGCGGGATCATTTTACGAATCGATGATAAACAGTACGACGACAGCATTGCTGCTCAGCTTAAGAGAATAAAACAGCAAGTTTTAACGTCTCAGACATCGATGAAAAATTAACTTTGAATTGCATTGTAAAAGATGATACAAATAAAACCGTCTGAAATATCCGAAATCCTGAAGCAACAACTCAAGAGCTTCAAAACCGGAACCGAACTGGAAGAGGTAGGCACCGTATTACAAATCGGTGATGGCATCGCCCGTATTTACGGACTTTCAAATGTTGAATCGAATGAGATGATTGAATTTGAAAGTGGCGTAAAAGGGATTGTGCTAAACCTGGAAGCCGATAATGTTGGAGCGGTACTTTTAGGCCCTTCTAATGAGGTAAAAGAGGGAGATACCGTAAAGCGGATGCAACGCATTGCCTCCATCCAGGTAGGAGAAGAAGTGATTGGCAGGGTAATTAATACCATTGGTGAGCCTATCGACGGTAAAGGGCCCATCGGAGGAGAGTTGATTGAACTCCCGTTAGAGCGAAAAGCGCCGGGAGTCATTTTCCGCCAACCGGTAAAGCAGCCTCTGCAAACCGGCCTTAAAGCCATCGATTCCATGGTGCCCATCGGCCGGGGACAAAGAGAGCTGATCATTGGGGACCGTCAGACCGGAAAAACAGCGGTTGCCATTGACACCATCATCAACCAGCGAAAAAATTTTGAAAAAGGAGAACCTGTTTACTGCATTTATGTGGCCATCGGACAGAAAGGATCTACCGTGGCAAGCATCGCCTCAACCCTTGAAAAGTTTGGGGCAATGGATTATACGGTCATCGTCTCCTCCACTGCCTCCGACCCTGCTGCCCTGCAGTTTTATGCACCTTACGGCGGAATGGCCATCGGAGAGTACTTCCGCGATACCGGTCGCGATGCCCTGATCGTGCTGGACGACCTCTCAAAACAGGCAGTGTCATACCGCGAGGTGTCTCTCCTCCTGCGCCGCCCACCAGGCCGCGAAGCCTATCCGGGCGATGTTTTCTACCTCCACTCACGGCTGTTGGAGAGAGCAGCGAAAATCATTGAAGCCGATGACATCGCAAAAAACATGAACGACCTGCCCGATGGCCTCAGAGATAAAGTAAAAGGCGGAGGATCTCTGACCGCTCTCCCAATCATCGAAACACAAGCCGGAGACGTAAGTGCTTATATTCCTACCAATGTTATATCCATTACCGATGGTCAAATCTTTTTAGAGTCAAACCTCTTTCACTCCGGATTCAAACCGGCGATCAATGTGGGAATATCGGTCTCACGGGTGGGAGGAAATGCCCAGATAAAACCCATGAAAAAAATCGCCGGAACCCTCAAACTCGATCAGGCACAATACAGGGAACTGGAAGCTTTTGCCAAATTTGGCTCCGACCTTGACGCCGCTACGATGCGTGTGCTGGATAAAGGCCGTAAAAATATGGAAATTCTGAAACAGAAACAGTACGCCCCCCTGGAAGTGGAAAAACAGGTGGCCATAATTTACTGCGGCGTCAACGACCTGCTGAAGAATCTTCCGGTAGCAAAAGTAGCCGAATTTGAGAAACGATTCCTCCAATCCCTTGACCTGGAAAATTCCAGGCTGCTGAACCAAATTAAGGAGGGCGTTTTCGATGAACCGATGGAAACCGCACTGAAAGAACTGGCAGGAAACCTGATCAAACAGATCATAAAAAGTTAAAATATCTCCTATGGCTGGACTAAAAGAGATCAGAACACGCATCGCCTCCATAAAAACCACCCGGCAGGTAACCAGCGCTATGAAAATGGTGTCGGCAGCCCGGTTAAAAAAAGCTCAGGACCAGGTCCTGCAAAACAAACCTTATCTCGAAAAACTGTTGAATGTCCTGCAGTCCATCAGTGCTACCTGTCACCACCTGGGCGAATTTGAATTTTCAAAAATTCGCGATCCTCAACGAGTCGTCGTTGTTTTGATCTCTTCAAACCGGGGGCTCTGCGGAGCATTCAATATCAACATTGCGAAAAAAGCAGTCGAACTCGTCGATACAAAATATAACTTTCAAAAACAGTTAGAGGAGGTTGATTTTATTTGCATCGGTAAACAGGGAGAACGATTGATCAATATGGCCGGGATGAATGTCATGGAAAGCTATCATGAGTTAAACGACCATTTGAACCGAAAGGAGATCTATCAATTTGCCGAAATGCTGATAAAACGATTTATCAGTAAGGAGTATGACCGAATTGAATTAGTATATAATCAATTTCTGAGCGCAGGAAATCAACTTAATGCAACCGAGCAGTTTCTTCCGGTTGAAATGGAACAACCAACGAATGAGGGTCGTTACTACGACTATATATTTGAACCCGGGAAAGAGGCCATTATCCAGGAACTTATTCCTAAAAGCCTGAAGTTAAGGCTCTATCATGCGATACTGGAATCATATACCGCAGAACAAGGGGCCCGGATGACATCCATGCACATGGCAACCGATAATGCAAATACCCTGCTAAAGGAGCTAAACCTACAGTATAACAAGCTGCGACAGGCATCCATCACAAGGGAAATTTCTGAGATCGTAGGGGGAGCAGAGGCGCTAAAAGGGTCTTAACTACTTTTTTCTGGCCACAATCACCAGATTGGTTACCGGCTGCATTCCATAGGTAACCGCTTTCTGACTAAAATCATCTATTTGAACCCTGAATTTCTCATAATCAGGATGCCCCTCAATCTTTTTAAGCATCTGCTTCATCTTATCAATACGCAATTCCATATTGGCCTCATCCTCTGCCAAATTAGAGTACCTGACCTGTTCAAAATAAAATTGCACCGGCAATCCGGCATCTTTTAACATCTGCAAAATCGCCTTCCGGGTAAAGGTATTCCGGTGATACTCCCCGGTTAACCGGTCAATGGCACTTCGAAAATGGTGATACATCTTATTCACCTCCTGCGCTGGTGTTAATCCGTCGCTGACAGGCTCTTTTATGATGATAAAACCATCCGGCTTCACCGTTCGCCTGATCTCTTTCAATCCCTTTTTAATCTTCTGCAGGTGATGCAAAGCCTTTGACATGGTTACGACATCGAACGTTTCGTCAGCAAAACGAATATCTTCTGCTCCCATCGCGAAAAATGTCACCTTCGGAAAGTAGCCTCTGGCAACATCAATTGAATCAATCGAAGGATCAATGGCCGTTATGGCAGCCCCCGGAAATATCCGCTCCAAATCATGGATAAAAGCACCTTTGCCGGTTCCCACATCCAGAATCGTTTCAATTTCTATATCTTTAAAATAGTTAATGAGTGGTTCCATGCGCTGGTAAGTTATGGTGGTTAATAATTAACATGTCAGTTGCTTATTTTTACCCGCAAAGGTAAAAAAACGTTGAATAATTACTTACGATCTCCCATTTATAAAAATCCCACGAAATCAAAGACTAACGAGTCACTAAATTAATAGAAGAAAGGCCGAAATGGCGGTGGCAATCATCACAAAGGTGCGATACGCATGATCAGGAATCATTTTTACCAGCCATATACCCAGAAATGCTCCGGTAACGATACCTGGCAACAATTTCAGATCCAGCAGCAACGTATCCCAGGTGATGGTTTTCCATACCAGAATATGAAGGGGAAATTTAATTGCATTGGTTACCAGAAAGAACCAGGCGGCAGTGCCAATGTAATTGTTCTTTGGAAGATGCATTGCCAGAAGGTAGATCGCAAAAATCGGCCCCGCCACATTTCCAATCATCGTGGCGAACCCCCCCATTATCCCCATCGATGCAGCAAACCACCAGGTATCAGGAAAAAACTGATTCTCCCGCTGACGATCCTTCCACAGCATCAATCCGATGCATATAAACACGACAATCGCAATGATATTCTTGAACCAGGCATCATCAACCACCTCCCCAACCCACAAGGCAATGCCAATGCCGGGAATTACCCAGGGTAACAGACGCAACAGGAATTTCCAGCGGACATGCCGGTGATAATAACCAACACCAAACCAATCGGCCATCATCAAAATTGGCATCAGAATGCCCGTAGAGGCCTTTCCGCCAAATATCAACGCAAGTACCGGCACTACAAACAACGAAACCCCCGGAATACCTACCTTAGACATCCCAATGAGCATAGCACAAAAAAAAAGTAAAATCCACTGAAAAAAGGAAAATTCAACCATTCAAATAAATTTAAACACCCCGGGAAACAAGATATTCTTGGGGGTATATTAACCTATTTTATCTTCAAACACCCTAAGTTCTTCCTCCCTGATCTGACCAAACCAATCAGCAAGTTTTGAGCGTGCCTTGGATTTTACTTCGGGTGTGATGTTGGATGCAACCTGACTGAGTGTAAAAAGCAAAACACCCAAATCATCGGAGTAACCAATTATTGGCGTCAAATCAAAAATAGCATCGGTGGGTAATATAAAATATCCCAGGGCAGCAATAATCGACCATTTTGATTTCGTTGAAACGTTACTCTCTTTTAAAATATAGTACAACAACAGCACACCATAAATAATGGTTGCACCAGCCGATTTTGAAAACTGCATGATCTTTTTCCAGAACGAATCTTCGGAGTAATATTTTACAAACTGATTTAATTTCATTCCATTCTGCCAATATTTGACAATCCATCTTACGATCGACAACAAAGATAAAATAAAAAGATCGATTTATAAGCCTGTCACTGATTTACCCCTTGGGAGGTATGTGATTGGAGCCCGAAATAATGCATTGCAATAAATGATTGCTGGTTTAAAAAAAATCTGATGCAACAATGATCCCGGCACAGTGACCCTGGAGCACAACAAGTACCTGTCTCCCGAACTTTTTGCACGACTCACCCCACACACACAGATTTATACATCAACAGAAAAATACCTGAAGATATTTTTATAATTTTGTCACTCAATCAAAGTGATGATGTTATGAGCAATATTCCCAGAAATTTAATCGTGCCAAAAAATGTTACCGATGCGCTTCGAACCGTAATATATCCCGGAAGTAATGAAGCTATCGTCTCTCTGGATATGGTCCAGGAGATTCGCATTGCAGGCCAGAGAGTCAACTTTTCACTGGTTTTTCAGAAGAGTGATGATCCAGCTATTGAGCCGCTGGTTATTGCCTGCGAGGAAGCCATCAAAAGCCAGTTGGGAGCACACGTAGAAATTGAAGACAATATTACTGTGAAGTACATTCACAATATGGAGCGTCCGGTACTGCCCGAAGTAAAAAACATCATTGCCATCGCCTCCGGAAAGGGGGGCGTTGGTAAATCAACCGTTGCTGTCAACCTGGCGGTATCTCTTGCCAACGCAGGCGCAAAGGTCGGGTTGATTGACGCTGACATATTTGGCCCGTCAATTCCAAAAATGTTTGGAGCAGAAGGAATCAGGCCCTCCGGAGAAAAGATGGAAGGTCGTGATATGATCATTCCGGTTGAAAAATATGGCGTAAAATTTCTGTCAATCGGCTTTTTTGTTGACGCTGAAAATGCCATCATCTGGAGAGGTCCTATGGCATCGAATGCACTGAAACAGTTAATTATGGATGCTAACTGGGGTGCCCTGGACTATATGCTTATCGATCTTCCTCCGGGTACCAGCGACATTCATCTGACCATGGTCCAGACCCTGCCGGTCACCGGAGCCGTAATTGTTACTACCCCTCAGGCAGTAGCCCTGGCTGATGTGATCAGAGGAGCCAGCATGTTCCAGAGCAAATCGATTGATGTACCCGTATTGGGACTGGTGGAGAACATGGCATGGTTCACCCCGGAAGAGCTGCCCGATAACAAATACTTCATTTTTGGAAAAGATGGCGGAAAAGAGCTTGCCGACCGACTGGGATTGAAGCTTTTAGGGCAAATACCCATTGTTCAGAGCATCCGGGAGGGAGGCGATGAAGGAGTTCCTTCTGCTGCCAATCCGCAATCACCTACCGGAATGGCCTTCGCCGAAGTGGCTAAAAACCTCACTCACCAGGTGCATATTCGTAACATCGAAAAGGCTCCGACAAAAAAAGTAAAAATTACACGGAAGTAGCTCAATGGCATTCCAACAAAAGTTACCCGCCAATTCAAGGCTGTAACGGTTTATATTTTTATATTTTTGTGCCAAAGACCGGAAAATAAAATAGAACCGGATCTTACAATATTATGCCGAAATATGAGTTTATTCCTTAAGCCATTTATAAACAGTTTTTGAAGCGATCTTTTTTACATATCGTATGGGTTATCCTGATAATACCACTCTTTCAAGGATGTTCTACTGAGAAGAACACCCTTGCATCGCGTACATACCATAAAGTAACATCCAAATACAATATTCATTTCAACGCACATGAGAGCTTCAAAGCCGGACAAGAGAAAATTGAAACCGGCATCGAAGATGACTTTACCCGCAATTTGCCTATCTATAAGATCAGTAATCCCACGGCAGCCGGTATGGTCAAGTCAGATATGGACAATGCCATCATCAAGTCTTCAAAACTGATCGAAATCCACTCAATTACCGCAAAACCAAAACGACGCAGACAACGAACACAGAGGTACCAGGAGTTTGCCAGCAAAAATGAGTTCAATCCATGGATCGACAGAAGTTATCTGTTAATCGGAAAATCATACTTCTACCAGCACAACTTCCTGTCGGCCATTGAAAACTTCTCCTACATCCTGCGTATGTACCCAATGGGCGATGCACGGCACGAAGCGCAGATATGGCTGATTCGCAGCTATGCTGAGCTGGAGCGTTTTGCCGAAGCCTCCGAAGTTATACAGGCGGTTCAAAACGACAAGGATTTTCCGCGTAAGCTGGAGCGGGAGCTTGCTATTGCCATTGCTGACTATTACGTAAAAAGAGAGGCATATACCGATGCCATCCGCTTCCTGGATATCGCCCTCAACCGCACCTTTTGGAAAAAACAAAAAGCCAGGCTACAGTACATTGTGGCACAACTTTACGAGATTACCGGCAATAACCAGGAGGCCGCCGAAGCATACCTTCAGGTTACCCGGCTAAACCCCGACTACCGGATGGCTTTCAATGCAAAGATCAAGGCAGCAGGCGTTCTTTCCGGTTCGGGTGATCTCTCTGCTACCAAAAAAGAGCTGCAGAAAATGTTGCGCGATAAAAAAAATGTGGAATTTTTGGATCAGATCTATTTTGCGCTGGGAAAACTTTCGATGCAAGAAGGTGACCTGCCTCAGGCCATCGAATACTACCGACTATCGGTTGCACGCAGCTATAATAATACATTTCAGCGTGCCCAATCAGCCATCACCTTGGCCGACATCTATTTCGATCAACGAAACTATCGCGAATCACAGGCATACTACGACAGTGCCATGATCATTATCGATAATACCTATCCCGATTATGAAAATTTATCTACCCAATACCAAAGCCTGACCAACCTGATTGACCACGTGCTTACTGTGGAGCGGGAAGACAGCCTGCAACGGGTGGCACAGATGCCGGAGGTTCAGAGAGAACAACTCATTGCCCGGCTGATGCAGGAAGAGCAGGAGCGACAGCGCTCGATGGAAGGAATGAATATGCAGGGGCAAAGCGACCAGGGATACTACCGCTCAAACCGCTACCGGATGGGGATGGGCTCCGGACAACAGTCAACCGGCTGGTACTTCTATAATCCGCAAACCGTTGCCTACGGCCAGGTAACCTTCCAGCAACAGTGGGGCCAACGAAAACTGGAGGATAACTGGCGACGTTCAAACAAAAATATCGTTTCAGAAGATGAGATGGATGATAGCGAAATGCAAGCCGACTCATCCCAAATGGTGGTTCGAATCGAAGATCCGATGCAAAAGGAGTTCTATCTGCAAGACCTCCCGATGACCGATTCCCTGATGACCATCTCGCACCATAAAATCAGAGATGCACTGTATAACACAGGAAAAATTTATAAATCAGACTTCTCAGACTATGCACGATCGGCCGAATCTTTTGAAGAGTTGTTAAGACGCTACCCCGAAAATATCTACCAGGTATCTGCCTACTTCGATCTCTACAACCTCTATTTGCTAATCGAAGATACCCAAAAAGCAAACGAATACAAAAACATCATCATTTCCCAATTTCCCGAAAGTAAGTTTGCCCAGTATCTTTCCAACCCCAACTTCTTCGTTGAAATGCAAACCCGCACTGAAAACCTGAACAGAATCTATGAAAAAGCCTTCAAAGGGTACCGCGCCGGAAACTACCGCGAAGTAATCAACCTCATCGATTCACTCAAAGCAATGAAGCCCGATAGCCTAATGCTACCCAAAATGGAGTTTATGGAGACCGTCGCACAGGGGACACAAACCGATATCCACCAGTTTGAAACCTTGCTGGAAGCGTACATAAACCGTTGGCCTTCGGCAGAACCATCGCCACTGGCAAACGAAATTCTTACCCTCATACAGGATAGCACCCTGGCCGACTACCAGAAACTGGTTGATCTGGGGTATATAAACGCAGAGATTGAAAATGAGGAAGTCCTGACTAACCGGGGGGAAGATGATGAATTTGGAGGTAAATTCTCCTACGACGATGACCTGCTTCACTACTTTGTGATTGCCCATCCCAAAAATGCAGAGATCGACATGAACCGGTTGAAGTTCGATATTGCCAATTACAATATTGACCACTATACCAAGTTCGATTTTGATATCGAAACGGAATCATTAAATGAAAATACCTCACTGGTAACCGTCAGAGCCCTTGGAAATAAAGAGGAGGGAATTATCTACCATCGGGCAATCATTCGAAAAGCTCCGGTATTTCAAACACTGAACGGACTTGAATACGTAAATTTCTCCATCTCTTCAACCAATTACAGACAGATCCTGACCGAAGGGTCAATCGCCGACTATCTGAAGTTCTTTGTAAAAAACTACAGCCGCCATATTGGCCCCGACTTCCAGGAAGAAGAGACAGATATATCCCCGGAAGAGCTGATGGCCCGGGCCCGTAATGAGGAATCCCTGCTGCGTGAAAAAGGAGAGTTCAGGGTTGTTGAAACCGGAGCATCAGCGCTCTATACCAACGCAATCGATACAGCCCAAAACTTTGTGCTGGCAGTTAAAGATCTTAGCCTTTCCATGCGGCAGTCTCTATCCGGTTTTGCACAGTTCAACCGGGAAGAGTTCAGCGCGTGGAATTTAAGCACAAAACAAATGCAGACTGGTGATTACCAGTTAATTATGGTTCAGGGAATTCCATCCCTGAATGAAGCCATGTCTTACTTCCGAACGGTGGTTATTACCCGAAACCTTTTTGAGTCGCTGGGACAGGCGACCTACAGAAACTTCCTGATTACCGATGCAAACTTCGATAAATTAATCAACGATGCCGATATCGAAGATTACATCGACTTCTTCCGGAAATATTATATCCAACGAACTCCGGCCCAACCTCAACCCACAACAGATACCCAAGGGCACTCCCCGGAAACTCCCCGGGAAGAACCAACCGCCCCCGAAGAACCACCACAGACTGAGATATCCTATAACGGGCCATACAGCATTTTGCTGGAACAGCCCCACTATTTTGTTTTTGTTATTCCTTCAGAAGGGGTTGACAGAAAAAGCTTTGTCAGCGGCATCGAACAGTTCAACCAAAACGCCGGCCCCGAGCTATCAGTCAGGGAGGAGACCATCGATGAATTCCGGACAGCCATCATTATTTCCGGATTAACCAACCGGGACGCGGCAGACCGTTATTCCCGCACAATCGTTCAAAACAGGGCTCTTTACGAACCGCTGGGGGCGGCAAACTACAGAAACTTCCTCATCTCCGAAGAGAACTTCGGCATTTTCCTTCAGGAGAAAAACATTAACGACTACATGGAGTTCTACAAACAGATATACTTAGAAGAGTAGTAAAAACGAACTTCTCCGGGTTACCTTATTACAAACAACTGACCCGGCTCGTTTTTGCAAAACCCGTTAACGGCACCTTTTTTGTATATCCGATCTGATTAGAAAACAATTGGCACAGAAAATTATGAAGAAACCACGGATCCTTTGGGTAGATGATGAGATCGATCTTTTAAGAGCACATATGATCTTCCTGGAAAGTAAAAATTACGAAGTTGAAACAGCAAACAATGGCCTTGATGCCGTTGACCGGGTTAAAGAGGACTTTTTCGACATCATCTTCCTCGATGAAAATATGCCCGGACTAACCGGACTCGAAACACTGAACCGGATCAAAGCAATAGCACCGAATGTGCCTGTGGTTATGATTACAAAAAGTGAAGAGGAAAACATCATGGACGAAGCAATCGGCTCAAAAATAGCCGACTACCTCATAAAACCGGTTAATCCAAAACAGATCCTTCTCACCCTGAAAAAAAATATCGATCAGAAACGATTGGTAACCCGCCAAACAACCTCCGCGTACCAAACGCAATTCTCGCAAATTGGTATGCAACTGAACGATCAACTCAACTTTAATGAATGGATGGAAATCTATAAAAAGCTGGTCTTCTGGGAAATAGAACTGGGAATATCGGAAGAAAATACCATGGACCAAATACTTGCCATGCAGAAAGAAGATGCTAATAAAGCATTTTTTAAGTTCATTCGCGACCATTACCTTTCATGGCTCACGAACGATCGGAGTGAACGCCCCATGCTTTCACACGATATCTTCAAAGAGAGCGTGTTCCCCCTGCTCGATCAGGGAGAAAAAGTATTTGTTCTGATTATCGATAATCTCCGGTTTGATCAATGGCGAACCCTAAGCCCGGTTTTTGAAGAGTACTTCAGAATTGACTCCGATTTGCTCTACGTAAGCATCCTTCCAACAGCCACCATGTATGCCCGAAATGCCATGTTCGCCGGAATGATGCCGTCAGAAATCGAAAAAATGTACCCGGAACTATGGGACGATGATGATAACGAAGGAAACAAAAACCGACACGAAGAAGAGCTGTTGCAAAAACAACTGGAGCGATTCCGTAGAAAAGAGAAACTCTATTTCGAAAAAGTAACGGGAGTAAGACGTGAACGCCAAACTACCGACAGTCTTAACAGTATCCTCGAAAGCGACCTGTCAGTAATGGTCTTTAATTTTGTCGATATGATCTCTCATGCCCGTACCGAAATGGACATGATCCGGGAACTGGCAAACAGCGAGAAAGCATACAGATCACTGACATTAAGCTGGTTTAACCACTCCTCACTGCTCGATCTTATCCGAAACCTGGCAGGAAATAATATCAAAATGATCGTAACAACCGACCATGGAGCCATTAAAGTCGATAACCCGGTGAAGGTGATCGGTGACCGTGAAACAAACACCAACCTCCGGTACAAACTGGGTAGAAACCTGAATTTCAAATCAAAGCATGTCTTCGAAGTCCGGGACCCCAGACGGGCACTCCTCCCTTCAAGAAACGTCAGTACCAGCTATATCTTTGCGCATAACAGAGACTTCTTTGCCTATCCAAACAACTATAACTATTATGCCAACTACTATAAAGATACCTTCCAGCATGGCGGAATATCACTCGAAGAGATGATCATCCCACTGATCACAATGACGCCTAAACGATAAAATTTAACATTCGAGAAAATAAAGCAATCTCCTGTCGGAGATGGTAAGCAATGCACCCCATACCCGCCAGTTATTCTTATGCTGAATAACACTTTCTGACATTTTTTGTTTTCAATAAAAATATGCAATTTTGTCCTACTAATGTTATAGGATTAGTAGTATTAATTAATTATGAGAATATACACAAATAAAATGTTGAAAACATGAAAACAATTAAATTCAATTTGCTGATTATAAACTTCCTATTACTGTTTGTCGCTTCAATGGCAACCGCTCAGGAGCTATTCAAAGTATCCACACAAAACAGTAACATTGAGGTTAAAGGCACGTCTTCCCTGCACGATTGGAAGATGACAGCCTCCGGAATTACGGCAGAAAGTTCTTTTATTGTGGAAGGTAATGCAATTACATCAATCGAGAAAACACGTTTCACTGCTCCGGTATCCGGATTGTCGAGTGGGAAAAACATCATGGACAGCAAGGCACATGAAGCATTAAAAGAGAAAAAAAATCCTCTGATCACATTTCAGGTCGACAAAGCCCACCCGGTCAATGCCTCAGATCAAAAGATTAACATTACAGGCCAGCTCTCCATAGCTGGTAAATCAAAAACAATTACCATACCCGTCCATTTGAATGTGGTGAGCCAGGGAGTGGTTCAGGTTCATGGAGAAGTCACATTAAAAATGTCCGATTTCTCCGTCGATCCCCCGACAGCAATGATGGGTGCTGTAAAAACAAATGATCAATTCTCTGTCAACTTTAACCTGGAGTTTCAAAAATCGGATAATGCTCTAACTCGTAAGTTTTAATAACATTGAATTAAATATCAATTACTTAATTTTATTAATTTATGAAAAATTTAATTGTTTTGCTGATCTTTTCTCTTTCGCTGACATCACTGTTCGCACAAAATTTTGAAAAAGAACAAATTGACGACAAAGAGGTTACGGGTTTGAAAGTAACGGTTGGAGCAGACTTTGCACTTCAACTGCAAGCCATTGGTCATGAAGCTCCTATTGAGCTGATCGATCTGAAAAATAATTTCAATCTGCCCACAGCCAACCTATACATTTCAGCTGATCTGGCACCTGGTATTCAATTGTTTCTAAACAACTACATGTCATCACGGCACCACAACGAAGCTTGGGTAGAAGGTGGTTACCTGATTATTGACAAGCTGCCGTTCATATCCAACTCCGATCGGTTTATGAAGTTTCTTACCCTGAAGGCTGGAGTTATGATGCCCGATTACGGCGATGCCCATTACTTCAGAAGCAACAACGGAGATGTTTTTGGCAATCCGTTTGTCGGAAACTGGATCATGGATGCTTATACCAACAATCCGGGGATGGAGGTGATGTTTCGTAAAAATGATTTCATCGCTCTGGTCGGAGCCAATAACGGACGCATGAATTACGGACGGGGAAATGATATTGGAGAAGATCTGGTTTTTAACTGGAAACTTGCATACGATACCGATATAAATGAGAATCTGAGACTTCGGGCCAGCGTCTCAGGATACCATGTAGGAGAGGGACATAGCGGTTCAACCCTGTGGGATGGTGATCGTGCCGGTGCCCGGTATTACAACGTAATGCAGGCAGCTGATGCCACTGCTGACAACTTTCGCTCCGGAAGATGGGGTCCGGGAGCCAACCAGACAGAGATGAACAGCTATATGGTCAACCTCTTTGCCCGTTTTTACGGATTCGAACTTTTTGGCGTGTACGAAACGATGAAAGGAGTCCGGAGTAACAACGAACAGAATTTTACCCAGACAGCGGTTCAGGCTCTTTACAGAATCGGCGACTTCTACCTGGGAACACGCTGGAACAACGTTGACAATAACGATGGATCCGAGGTAAGCCGAACCAACCTGGGCGGTGGATGGCATATGGTCGATCATGTCCTGATTAAACTCGATTACGTTAGCCAAACCTACGAAGGCCCAGCACATGCATCAATCGATGGTGGTAAATTTAACGGAGTAGTCCTTGAAGCTGCCATCTCATTTTGAAAATTTTAAGAAATGACCATACGACGTTAAAACAAGGATAATAAAAATAGTCCGGAAATTGACGGGATATCTGAAAGAACCTTTTCACATAGAGATCAAATCGGTTTCCGGATTATTTTCATAAAACAAAAGAATCATTGATGTGAAACAAAATTGGATTACATATGGCATGATCATCTTTCTGCAGCTACTCTTTTATCAGGTTGTTGCAGCATCCGAAAAAGAAAACCGGAATCATGAAACCGTATGTAATAACTTCGTCGTCATCAATGGATCTTCAAACGTAAATCAATTCAAATTTGTCAATCACAACCTCCAGATCTCTTTCCCCCGGAATCGTTCAGGCAATGGTGCCTCTTTCCCGCGAATTATGATTCCTGTTCACCACTTCTCCGGCTCCAACAGCCGGATGTTAAACGATTTTTATAAAATGGTAGATGCCTCCAATTACCCGGTTATTACCATTGATATTGATCCCTCGGAACCGTTTCTCCCAAACAAGGCAAACAGCACCTCAACGACCCTGAAGACTAAAATATCAATTGCCGGAGAGTCACGATCATACCTGGTATCATGTGACGTTTTCAACTGCCCGCAATCCGGGATTGTGTTAAAAGGAGAGATCAAAATCGCTTTGACCGATTTCAACATCGATCCTCCGGTAAAAGTATTAGGAGCGGTGAAGGTTAACAATCAGGTTTTTATTAACTTTGCCTTTCAATTAGATTCGGAAGAATTTTTAACAGAAATGGTTACAAAATAACAGGCAAGGCGGAAGAGACCACAGAAATTCACATCATCCGTTATCGGATGAATATTTCTTATGAATTGGGCAAGCATCCGCCTGAGCCGACAATTTTAATCAGATGAAGTTTAGCACGAAAACCAGGTACGGGATCAGAGCCATGTTGGAAATAGCGATTCGGGGAGAGTCAGAAGGCATCTATCAAAAAGAGATCTCCGAAAATCAGGAAATTTCTTATAAATATCTTGATCAAATTATCAATTCCCTAAAGGTTGCCGGACTGATTACCAAAGTTGGCGGGCGAAAAAGTGGTTATGTTCTGACCCGTCCACCGGAAAATATTACCATCTTTGATATTCATAACGCATTTGAATCCGGCATCTGTGTCGTTGATTGTATGGATCTGAATTATAACTGCGACAGAGAAAAACAATGCGCCATTAAAGGCTTTTGGGGAGATCTGAACAATCAGGTCATTACCTATTTTAAGACTAAAACATTAAAAGATCTGTTAGACGAACAAGACCGTTTGTGTAGCTAACAACGTTCACCTTCTCCGATATTTTAGAACCAAAAAACGCAGTCAGCAGACGTTATGGACAGACTCTAATTAATAATTACTAACTTCATGGTATAGGCATTGCCTTCTGAATCTATCCTTAAAATATAATTACCAGAAGGCAGATCAAGATGTAGAGGCATTTCAGATCTGTGAAATTTTCCGGAACTTAACTTAACTCCCTCCAGGGTGAAAATGGAATAAGTACCATCATTATCTGCACCTTTAATCCAGATTGCGCCGTTCGAGGGATTGGGATAGATCCGAATGTGTGAGTTCTCATCCGCCGTATGATGCGTTGCAGTAATCAATCTTGAATCGGAAGCAACCACCTCCGGCGTACGATCTGATTTTTGATAGATCTCCTTAAAAAGGTTGATATTCTCATCGCGTTCACTATACATGAACATATCCGTTAACCAACTCTCAGGTACCGTTTCATAATGCAGCAGAACTTCAATTAATATCGACTCTCTGTTCATTGGGAATGAATAGATAACCGTTTCAATTCCATGGGTTGAAAAGTAATCAGAATCTAACGCTGCTTTTCCAACGACCCTGACGGTATCATAATTGATGTGATCGCTGCTAAAACCCCGGGGAACAATCCGATTATCTTTTAAAGGCCTATAAGCCTTTTCAAGAACCGTAGTTATATCTCCTTGGGTATCACCCATCACAAATTCATAAATCTGAACCTGATCTTCACTCGTAATGTCCTCATGATGCGGTTCAAATTCCTTCTCCCCTCGATAAATAAGAGCAGATGCCCCTCTTTCCCCTGAATGAAAAAGAGTGTCGTTAGAATCAGTTGCCATGAACTCCAGGTAAGCCCTTCGACTGGGAAATCCGGTAGGAAATTTATGCCCCGCTTTATTCTCCAACATCACCTCAACAAATACCGAATCATTATAAATAGTGATCGATCCAATAGAAAGATCAATCGTCTTTTCTGTTAACATCTTTTTAGTCCGGTTAATCGAATGACTTAATAACTCCTCTCCCGAATGTAAATTCAAAATATCATGATTCGCCTTCAACAATTGAAGCATAAAAACATTTCCCCCTGTAAAATCATGTATTCCAAATGGTTTTCTGGCTGTAACGAAACCGGGGCGACTGCTGATTTTAACCGGATCATGGATTTGTGGAATATGACATGATTGACACGAGATTTTTTCTGCACGATAAATAGAGTTCTCCCATTCATGATAAAGAGCCTGCTCCACAAACATCTCTCCGGTAGGTTTCCCATATTGGTCTGCTGAATAGGTAAATAGTGTATGACATGAACCGCAAAGTCTTGATTCATTGATAATCTCTGAATAGACT
>CAZILU010000037.1:0-24632 GCA_964540165.1 uncultured Mariniphaga sp. | reverse complement strand
AAAAGTTGTTTCGTTATGAAACAACTTTTTTTTTTTAAAACATCTGCATCTTGTGAAGTTTTGTATATCTGCCGTCCAACTCAAGCAGCTTCTCATGGGTACCTTTTTCTACGATTTCCCCTTTGTGCAGCACACAAATCAGATCGGCATTTTTAATGGTTGAGAGTCGGTGTGCAATCACCAGGGAGGTTCTGTTTTTCATCAATTTAAGAAGCGCATCCTGTACGAGTCGTTCCGACTCGGTATCGAGCGATGAAGTTGCCTCGTCTAAAATCAGGATCGGAGGATTTTTCATCACGGCGCGGGCAATGGAGAGCCGTTGCTTTTGTCCACCCGACAACTTATCTCCCCGATCACCAATGGTTGTCTGGTAGCCCTGATCGGTGGCCATAATAAAATCATGAGCGTTGGCAATTTTTGCCGCGTGGATAACATCGGCCTCAGAAGCACCGGTCATTCCAAAAGCGATATTATTAAAGAAGGAGTCATTAAAAAGAATTGGCTCCTGATTTACATAGCCGATAAGGTTACGCAGCTCTTTAATTTTCAGATCACGCAGGTCGTTTCCATCGATGGTTATTCGGCCAGAGGTAGCCTCATAAAAGCGGGGAAGCAGATCGACCAGTGTGGTTTTGCCACTACCGGAACGGCCGACAAATGCCACGGTGGTTCCCTTTTCGATCTCCAGAGAGACCTCTTTTAATACCGGGGTGGCGTTGTAAGCAAATGAGACCCGGTCGTACACAACCTTCGACTGAAATGATTCGACACTTTTTGCATCAGGCTTCTCGGAAATGGTCTCAGGAGTATCCAGAATATGGTCGATGCGTTCCATTGAAGCCAGTCCCTTTTCAACACTGTAGAGAGCGGTTGAGAACGCTTTGGCCGGATTAATAATATTATAGAAAAAGACCAGGTAACCGATAAATGCAGCCGCATCCAGAGAGCTTTTCTGATTCAGGATCAGCTGTCCCCCATACCACAACACAACAATAATTACAGCCGTTCCCAGAAACTCACTCATCGGATGTGCCAAAAACCGGCGCCACATCAGCTGATTCATAATCTGAAAATAGTTCTCATTCTCCTTTTCAAATCGCTCGGTGGCTCTTTTTTCCGCATTAAACGCTTTAATAATTCGCAATCCTGAAAGATCCTCCTCTATAACCGAAAGGATATCACCCATCTTATGCTGCCCCTTGCGGCTCTCTTTTTTAAGCCGTTTGCCAATCACCCCAATCAGATAACCGGCAATGGGAAACATGATAAATACAAACAACGTGAGACTCCAACTCATATAGATCATAACAACCACCGATACAATAATAATAATCGGATCCTTAATCATCATCTCCAGAGAGCTCATAATCGAATTTTCAACTTCAGTTACGTCACCGGTCATTCGTGCCATAATATCACCTTTCCGCTCATCAGAGAAAAATCCCAAAGGCAGTCGAAGCACTTTCCGGTATATGATCGACCGGATATCCCTTACCACTCCATTCCGGATAAATACCATCATAAAATTGGCCAGAAAATAGAATGCCACCTTCAAAAAAACGGTAATAACGATGAATAGACCGATAAAGATCAATGTCTTTTCTCTGCCATATTCCAAAATCACCTGACTGATATAGAAGTTGGCGTTGGCAGAAATAGACTCAAATGAGGAGGTAAGCTCGGGTTTAACCTGAACCAGCGACTCTGTTCCAAACAGAATCTGTAACGAAGGGATCAACAGGAGAAAGGAGAAAGCCCCAAACATGGCACTTAAAATATTGAAAACGATGTTCCAAATCAGTTTCCACTGATAAGGAGGGATGAATCTTCGTAATAAACGAATAAAATCTTTCATTAAAATATACCTGTATAGTTATGGGGAGTGATCTTTTTTAACTCCTCTTTAATCGTTTCAGAAACGGATAACCCATTCACAAAATTGTGGATAGCCTCCCGGTCAATCTTCTCATTCCGGCGGGTAAGCTCCTTCAGCGCTTCATAGGGATTGGGAAAGAACTCGCGGCGCAGGATTGTCTGAATAGCCTCGGCTACGACCGCCCAGTTATCTTCAAGGTCTTTGTTTATTGCATCCTGATTAAGGAGTAGTTTTCCAAGACCTTTCAGTGTCGACTGTATTGCGATGATCGTGTGGCCAAATGGAACACCGATAAAGCGGGTAACCGTAGAGTCGGTCAGATCGCGCTGAAGCCGGGAGACAGGCAATTTGGACGCCAGCTGTTCAAATCCGGCATTGGCAATCCCGATATTCCCCTCTGAATTTTCAAAATCGATGGGATTAACCTTATGAGGCATCGTCGATGATCCCACCTCGCCCGCTTTTATCCTCTGTTTAAAATAGTTCATCGAGATATAGCTCCACATATCCCTGTCCAGATCGAGTATAATGGTATTGATCCGCTTTAGCGCATCAAAAATAGCTGCATAGTTATCGTAATGGGCAATCTGGGTTGTGTATTGAGACCGTTCTAATCCGAGTTTACCGCTACAAAAATTATTTGCAAACTGCTGCCAGTCAATCTGAGGGTAAGCAACATAATGAGCGTTGAAGTTGCCGGTCGCTCCTCCAAATTTAGCAAAACAAGGCAATGCTTTCAACTGTTTCAACTGCACCTCCAGGCGCTCTAAAAATACGCGAATCTCTTTACCTAATATAGTAGGTGAGGCAGGTTGGCCATGGGTTTTAGCCAGCATGGGAATATCTGTCCATTGATCTGCCAGCTCTTTCAGCCGGGAAATAAGTTCTTCAATCAACGGATAGTAGATCTTGTCCAGTGAATCCTGAATGGCCAGGGGAAGCGCTGTATTATTGGCATCCTGAGATGTTAAACCAAAATGGATAAACTCCTTGAATTGATCCAGCCCAAGCCTGTCAAACTGCTCTTTAATAAAATATTCAACAGCCTTCACATCGTGATTGGTTACCTGCTCAATCTCTTTTACACGCTCTGCATCTGAAAGAGAAAAGTTGTCAGATATTTCCTGAAGCATTGAGATCTGATCTTTGGTAACACACTGAAGCTGAGGAAGGGGAAGCTCACAAAGAGCAATAAAATATTGAATCTCGACAAACACCCGGTATCTGATCAGGGCATACTCGCTGTAATAGTTCCGTAATTTTTCTACCTTACTCAAATACCGGCCATCGACCGGCGAAATGGCTGTTAAACTGCTACTCTTCATTATACTCTTCTGATTTTATTTGGCAAAGTTAGTAAAATAGGCGAAAACCAATTTTTTTTCATAACGCATAAATAACCATTCAACATGCCTGAATTATTTATAACTTCGCTGCAGATCCTATTTACAGGAATTAAGCATTCGTCAGAGGGAGGAGAAATTATGAACAGAAAAAATAGACTTGTATTACTATTACTGCTCCTGTCGGGTTATATGGCAGGGAGCCAACCGGCAACCAAAGAGAAGCTCGTATATAAGCTCAACATCAAAGAAAATATTACCCGGGCAACCTGGAGGCAGGTACAACAAGCCTTCACGGCTGCTGACTCGTTGAATGCCGATCTGTTCCTGATTCATATGAACACATACGGAGGAACCGTTGTAGATGCCGATTCCATACGGACAAAAATTCTTCAAAGCCCCATTCCGGTTCATATATTTATTGATAATAACGCAGCTTCTGCCGGAGCATTGATCGCCATTGCCTGCGACAGCATCTATATGAGACCGGGTGGCAGCATCGGAGCAGCCACCGTTGTCAATCAAACCGGCCAGTCGATGCCCGACAAATACCAGAGTTATATGCGATCGACCATGCGTGCCACGGCCGAAGCAAAAGGGAAAAAACCGGTCATCACAGGCAGTGACACGATACAACAGTGGCGCAGGAATCCAAAAATTGCCGAATCAATGGTTGATCCTTCCGTGTCGATTGAGGGAATTATCGATACCGGCAAAGTACTGACTTTTACTCCTTCGGAGGCCATCAAATATGGTTTTTGCGAAGGGATAGCCGAAAATACGGACGAGGTGATAAAGCAGCTTGGCGTTGAGAATTACCAAATAGAAGAATACCAACCTTCATTCATTGAGCGAATCATTGGATTCCTGGTAAGCCCCATGATCTCTGGATTACTCATCATGGCAATCATCGGAGGCATCTATTTTGAAATGCAAACCCCCGGAATCGGTTTTCCATTGGGTGTGGCAGTACTTGCTGCGATCATGTATTTCGCACCCCTCTATCTGGAAGGATTGGCCGAGCACTGGGAAATCCTACTCTTTTTGGCAGGACTGATACTGATTGCCATGGAAATATTTGTGATCCCCGGCTTTGGTGTTGCAGGCATAACAGGCATCACCCTTGCTATGGGAGGGCTCATTCTCAGCCTGATTGAAAATGTAGCTTTCGATTTCCAACCGGTAGATACGATGCGTTTGGGAGTCGCTGTAATGACCGTTTTATTGGGTGTTTCGGCAGGATTTGTGCTGGCTCTCTACCTTGGGAAACGACTCTTCACCGCCCATTCAGGACCTTTCAAAAATCTGTCGCTAAACACCGTTCAAGACACAAAAGAGGGATTTCTGAATGTTGATCCATCGTTTCTGAAATTAAAAGGAAAATCGGGAATCGCACAAACCGTCCTTCGTCCGGCCGGTAAAGTGTTAATAGACCATGAGATTTACGATGCTGTTACTGAAGGAGCATTCATCGATCGTGGAGAGCCGGTAATAGTGATTCGGGTTGAAGCCTCCCAGCTCTATGTTGACCGGCCGGAGTGACAAAATAAGTGCCGGAATCAGTACTCCAGAGTGCCTTTCCCCTCCCGAACGATCTCTACCTCTTCGCTCGAACAGTCGACAACCGTTGAAGGGATCAGCTCTCCGGGACCACCATCAATAACAATATCAGCAATATCCTGGTATTTTTCATAGATCAGTCCAGGATCCGTAGTATATTCAAGAATCTCATCTTCATCTCGTATGGAAGTGGAGAGAATGGGATTTCCCAGTTCGGAGATAATCTCCCTGATGATATTATTATCGGGCACCCGGATTCCAACCGTCTTTTTCTTTCCCTTAAAATAACGGGGCACCTGATTATTTGCCTCTAATATAAAGGTAAACGGCCCGGGGAGATTCTTTTTCATCAGTTTAAAAATGGCATTGGGTATGGGCTTTGTATAATCCGACAAATGACTCAGGTCGCTGCATATAAAAGAGAAATTGGCCTTTTCAACTTTTATCCCCTTGAGCCTGGCAATACGGTCAACAGCCCGGGCATTGGTAATATCGCATCCCAATCCATAAACCGTATCGGTAGGATAGATGATGATCCCTCCGTCTCTTAATACCTCAACGATCTTTATAATATCGCGCGGATTAGGGTTCTCATTATACATTCGAATAAACATACCTATATTTTTTCAAGGCGTAAATTTACCATTTTACTTGAACAATTCATCAATTCTGATCAACTTTGCAGTCTTACTCAGGTACCTTAGATGCGATGGAATTAAAAATTACGAACGATGGATCAGATACTCTCTATCTTCCCGAGATGGATGAACAGTACCACTCTTTAAACGGGGCGGTAACCGAGGCAAATCATGTTTATATCAACGCCGGTTTTCGGTTTCATCCCTCTGTTACACCGACGGTGTTTGAGGTTGGATTTGGCACCGGACTTAACGGTCTTCTGACTGCTTCCGTATCAGAAGCAGAAAAAAGAGCGGTATTTTACATAGCGATAGAGAAATATCCGCTGCCTCATGAAATCGTTAATAAGCTTAATTACAGCAACTATATTTCCAAAAATGGGTACAACCTATTCAGAAAAATCCATGACTCTCCCTGGGAAACCCCCGTTGAGATCTCACCCACCTTCAGGCTTCTGAAAATTCATTCCGATTTTATTTCCGGAACCTGGCAGTTGCCTGACCTATGCGACATCATATACTTCGATGCATTTGGACCCGATAAGCAGCCGGAGATGTGGCTCCCGGAACAGATGACAAAAATTTACAATAACACCCGCCAGGGAGGCGTAGTTGTAACTTACAGTGCCAAAGGAGAAGTTCGCCGAAGAATGGCTGCAGCCGGATTCCGGATGGAACGATTGCCCGGTCCTCCGGGGAAAAAAGAGATGTTGCGGGGAATAAAAACAGAGGCATTGCTTCATATGCAAAAAAAATAATCTATCTTCGCACCTCTTAATTAAGAATTTAAATTGTAATAAATTATGAAAATCAATCTTGTCAATTTGCCAGTGGTTCTTTTGCTGATCATTGGAATGAGCTGCCAGCAATCTGGCACTGTTAAAAACGTAAAACTTGAAACTTCAGCCGATTCAGCGGGTTATGCCATTGGATATCTTGTTGGAGCCAACAACAAACAACAACTGCAAAATGCTCCCGGAGGCTCTGATATCAATATCGAAGCTATGGTCGCAGCGTTTCAGGATGCTGCAAAAGATGTAGAGGGTATCATGAATATGGAAGAGGCCGATGGAATACTCAGAAGGTATTTTGAAGAAGCCGGCGAAAAACAGTCTCAAACTAACCTGGAAGAGGGAAATGCCTTTCTTGAGAAAAATAAGGCACGCGAAGGTGTAAAAACAACGGATAGCGGGCTGCAATATGAAGTATTGACCGAAGGGAACGGTCCAAAACCTTCAGCCGAAGACCAGGTTAAGGTACATTACCATGGTACGCTGTTGGATGGTACTGTTTTTGACAGCTCCGTTGATCGCGGTGAACCTGCAACATTTGGCGTAGGCCAGGTAATTCCCGGTTGGACAGAAGCACTGCAGATGATGCCGACAGGATCTAAATGGAAAATATATCTCCCATCAAATATTGCCTATGGTGAGCGTGGAGCAGGTGGCGATATTGGCCCCAACTCAGTTTTAACCTTTGAAGTTGAATTATTGGAAATCGTTAAATAGAAGATTGTTGATATTTTTTCGATAAAAAACCCTTTGCATCGTTTCGTGCAAAGGGTTTCTTTTTATACTTTCGTGCTATGACTTTACAAATAAAAGGAAAAATAGAAGCGGTCTTAAAACCCGAATCGGGTGTTAGCAAAGCTGGAAATTCCTGGCAAAAGCAGGAATTCGTGGTTACTACGGATGACCAGTTCCCCAAAAAAATATGTTTCACACTGTTCAACGATAAGACATCCCTGCTCGCAGACGTTACCAAAAATGATGAGGTAGAGGTCTCCTTTCAAGTTGAATCAAGAGAGTTTAACGGGAAATGGTACCACAACATCAATGCCTGGAAAATTGAGAAAATTACCGGTGAAAGTCAACTGCCGGAATCGTTTCCTGAATACCGGCCGGATGAGATTCCTCCGGAACCGGATGATGATGGAGATGGAATGCCATTTTAATTAAAATCACTTAAACCAATTAAAGATGAGTCTGTCAAGAAGAAATTTTTTGCGTCAGTCAATGACCGGGGTAACAGTTGCCGCTGCAATTCCGGCCATTGTTGCATCTTGTGTTCCTAACGAAAAAAAGCATCAAAACACCATTCTCAAAAAGGGAGACAACATACTCTTTCAGGGGGATTCAATTACTGATGCGGGAAGGGATAGAAACCGTAAAATGCCAAACACACCACGGGCATTTGGAGCCGGATACGCTTTCATTGCTGCATCATCATTAATGGCCGCAAGGCCCGAACTGGACCTCACCGTGTACAACCGGGGAATCAGCGGAAATAAAGTTTACCAGTTAGCCGAACGCTGGCAGGAAGATTGCATCGACCTCAAACCAAGCGTCTTAAGCATACTGATCGGCGTGAATGACTACTGGCATCTGAGAAGCGGCAGATACGACGGAACGGTGGAGATATACGAAAACGACTTCAGAGCACTGCTTCAGCAAACCATGGAAAAACTTCCCTCAGTGAAGTTGGTTGTCGGGCAGCCATTTGCCGTTCCCGGCACTTCGGCCGTTGATGAATCGTGGATTGAACCACTGAAAGGGTATCAGGAAGCTGCACACAAACTGGCCAAAGAGTTTAAAGCCATTTGGATTCCTTATCAGGAGGTGTTTGATGAAGCAATAAACCATGCACCTGCCACTTACTGGACCGCAGACGGAGTACATCCCTCCATTCCAGGATCTCAATTAATGGCAGAAGCATGGCTCAAATCAATCGGATGATCTCAAACTAGGCCCAATACACTCCGTCGGTATATCCGGGTTGCATCCAGGGCAATTTATCGCTGCGATAAAATGGATCCAATGCAGCACGCAGGCTGTTCATTTTATCCGCTTCATAAGGTTTGAAATTCTGCAGAATCGCAAGATTCTTATTCAATACATCGAGGCTGTCCATTCCAACGGCGACGGTCGTAAAATCTTTAAGGCTCAAGGCGTACCGGATCAGTTCTTCAATGGTAAGCGTCTCTACCGTTTCCCGAGGCCGAACCGCCTTCATTGCAATAACGCCCATACCCTTCTTTGCAGCAAAGGGGGCCGGCTCCTCCTCAAAAGACTGGTTCCCTTTTTGATGATGATTCAATGCAATGAGCATCGTGTCAAAATCATACATCTCTGCTGCCAGTTTCATGGCTGAAGCCGATGTATGTCCCGTAAACCCAATGTGCCTGATTACCCCCTCATCACGGTATTTTTGCAGCACGGGCAGCACACCATCGGGTTCACCAAGCTGCTTCACATCATCTTCATCGCGGATGCTATGAATCTGCAACAGGTCAATGTAATCGGTCTGCAGACGTTTCAGACTGGTTTCAACCGTTTTTTTTGCATCGTCCGCTTTCCGTTCACCTACCTTGGATGACAGGAATACACGTTCACGTACCGGACTCAGGATTTTCCCGATACGCTCTTCACTGAACTGTCCGCTCCCCTGATAAGAGGCGGCTGTATCCCAGTAATAGAACCCTTTATTCAAAGCAGCTTCCAATAGCTCAAGTCCCTGATCTTCGGGTATTGACATAAAACGGCTTCCCAATCCAAAAACAATTCTTGGGACACGAACCCCCGTCTTCCCAAGAATGGCAGTGGGTAATCCCTTGGCATCGAATGGAGAAGTAGCACAGGCTGCGGTTGGAGCCAATAAGGCACCGGCCGTTACAGCACCGGTGGTTTTAATAAAATCCCTCCTGGTGAAATCTCTCTTCTTCATCTTAATTTGTTTTTAATGATGTTTTTATAAGCTAAGATACAATCTCCTTTTAACAATTACAATACTATCGTCAAGTTGTTCATTCGTTCGATGATAAATTTCATCTCCTCGTCAGTAATTGAAATATCAGCTGCCCGGATATTCTCCATCACCTGATTTTCGTTCCGGGCTCCCACCAGAACACAGGAAATACCTGGCTGGCTCATCGTCCAGCGGATTACCAATTGAGCCAGGCTCACTCCCTTTTGATGAGCTAATGGTGTAATATCCGACAAAAAACGGTTGATCTCCGAAAGGTTTGGCTCCTTAAAGTAGGGTGTGGAAGGGCGATGATCGCCCGGTTCAAACCGGTACCCCGGGGTAATTTTTCCCGTTAGGACACCACGCTGCAACGGGCTGTAGACAATAATTGCTTTCCCATGTGCCATACTCCAGGGGACCAAATCCCTTTCGATGTCGCGCAACACCATGCTGTAAGGCACCTGATTGGAAACAATAGGGAAATAGCGACCGGCTTCCTGCATCGCTTCAACCGTAAAGTTGCTTACGCCACCAGCCAGGATTTTTCCCTGGGATTGAAGAATCTCCAAAGCCTCCATCGTCTCTTCAACAGGTGTAAAAGCATCAGGCCAATGTAGCTGGTAATGATCAATATAGTCCGTGCCAAGCCGACGAAGCGACGATTCGCACTCCCGGATGACACTCTCCTTTCCAGCCAGTTTATAAATCGACAGCTCTTTCCCCTGGTTATCGGTGGTCACAGAGACATGCAGATTCTTGGAAACCAGGTCCCACCGCAATCCGAACTTAGTCATTACCTGAACTTTATCCCGCCGACCCCTGATGGCCTTTCCCACATACGATTCGCTCTGTCCAAAACCGTATACAGGAGCCGTATCAATCGTCGTCATACCATGCTCAATCGCACACTCAATGGCCTTAACGGAAGCATTCTCTTCCGTTCCGCCCCAAAACCATCCACCGATAGCCCAGGCACCAAAGGCTAATCGCGTAATCTCTACCGTGGTGCCAGGCAAAAAAATCTTTTCCATTTGTATAACATCTAACTTATTGAACTCCAATCAAAATCAGTTTGTTTTGCCGCTTTCAGACTCTCCAGCAACACCCGATTATCAACCCGTTGAAGCTGTGGGTCATCCTCTAAAACAGCCATCGCACTATCCCTGGCAATCTTCAGGATGTCACCGTCTTTTCCCAGATTAGCAATCTTAAGGTCGAATCCCATCCCACTCTGCTGTGTTCCTTCCAAATCGCCGGGTCCGCGCAATTTCATATCCATCTCAGCAATTTCAAACCCATCGTTTGTGCGCACCATCGCGGCTAATCGCTTCCGGCTTTCGTTACTTATCTTATACGATGACATTAAAATGCAGTACGACTGGTCGGCACCACGCCCAACCCTGCCCCGAAGCTGATGAAGCTGTGACAATCCAAACCGTTCGGCACTCTCGACAATCATCACCGATGCATTAGGAACATCGACGCCCACCTCAATTACGGTTGTGGCGACCAATATTTTTGTTTCTCCCTGTTTAAACCGATCCATAGCCAACTCCTTCATTACAGGCTTCATACGCCCATGAACCATACCTACAGGCACATCCGGAAAGAGTTCCGTAACATGGCGAAAACCCTCCTCAAGGTTTTTCAAATCCATCTTTTCAGATTCCGTAATCAACGGATAAACAAGGTATATTTGCCTTCCTTCATTCAGCTGTTTTCGCATAAAATTATATACCTGCTTTCTTCTGTTTTCAAAAAAGTGATAGGTTTCGATAGGCTTTCGTCCGGGAGGTAATTCATCGATGACCGATACATCCAGATCTCCGTAAACCGTCATAGCCAGCGTTCGTGGGATCGGTGTGGCAGTCATCACCAGCACATGGGGAGGAATGGTCTCATTTTTCTGCCATAGCCTTGCCCGCTGTGCAACACCAAACCGGTGTTGTTCATCAATCACAACCATTCCCAGATTTTTAAAATTGACCACATCTTCAATTAAAGCATGAGTGCCGATCAAAATTTGCATCCTTCCCGACTCGAGCGATTCGTGGATCACTTTCCGGTCCCTGCGCTTCGTAGAACCGGTCAGAATTCCGGTTTCCACAGACATCCCATTCAGAAACCGGGAGATGGAGTGGAAATGTTGCTGCGCCAGAATCTCGGTAGGAGCCATCAAACAACTCTGATAACCATTATCGATGGCCAACAGCATGGTTAACAGGGCCACCAGGGTTTTTCCACTTCCCACATCACCTTGCAGCAACCGGTTCATCTGAATGTTCCGGTTTAAGTCGCGCCGGATCTCTTTCATAACACGTTTCTGTGCGTTGGTCAGTTCAAATGGTAAAAAATCGGAATAGAAACGATTAAAATTATAGCCGACACGTTCAAAACGAAATCCCCTGAATTTGCTCTCCCGATGATGTTTTAACGAAAGAATCTTCAGCTGAATAAAAAATAACTCTTCAAACTTCAACCGAAAGCGGGCATTCTTCAGATAAACCGTGTTTTCAGGCTTATGTACGATGGTCAATGCCTTTTCTAATGAAATAAGTTTCAACCTGCGAATGATATTAACGGGCAACGTCTCCCTGATCTTCCCTTCTGCCATCTGAATAATAGTCAACTGCATGCGGCTAATTGCCCTGGAGTTAAGATACCGCTTCTTCATATTCTCCGTGGTAATATAGTATCCCTGAAAAAGTCCCGATGGACTCAGCTGATTCTCATCTTCAACCTCCATCTCAGGATGAACCACACTCACCTTACCATTAAACGCGGATGGTTTTCCGAAAACAATATACTCTTTGCCAATAACCAGATGCTCTATTTGCCATTTAACGCCCTGAAACCATACCAATTCAATCACGCCGGTTTCGTCAGCAAAACGAGCGGTCAACCGCTGCTTATGGCCGGAACCGGCGCTTTCCACAGAACGAATTCTTCCACGAATCTGGATATAAGGCATTTGGGCGTGAATTTCTGAAATCCGATAGAATTTGGTTCGATCAATATACTTATAAGGGAAATAGTAGATCAAATCGCCAAACGTTTTAATGTTTAACTCTTTGGCCAATACTTCTGCCCGTTTGGGTCCTACACCAGGCAGAAATTTCAAATCCTGATCCAAAAAACCGCTCATAAAACAAAGATAACGATTCTGAAAAAAGAATCGCGATTTTAGGCGGATGAAGCGTTCAGAATTTTACCGTCATTTTTAAATTGATTTTACGATCGGTCAGGTAATTCGGAATGGCAAACTGATCACCATAGATACTAGACACCCAAAAGTACGAAATGGTATTGTTAATATTCAAAAGATTAAAAACTTCAAGACTAACCCACAAGTCATTAACATGCCTGAATACCCCGTTTTTGCCCTTTCGGGCCGGTGAAATGATCACTTTCGAAAGCCCCATATCGATTCTTCGGTATGCCGGCATACGAAATTGATCCAGATATCGCTCAGACTTTGGTGGTCCGGTAGGCAGACGGGATCCAAAAAATCCGGAAAGCTGCATCTTATAGGAGGGATTTCCTGGAAAATAATCCTGGAAAAAAAGGCTGAAATTCATCCATTGGTCGGTCGGTCTAGGTATATATCCCTGGTTAACCCATTGCCGGGTTCCATCGGCATTTACCGACCAGTGATCATCTCCGAGAATATCCTCTTCCGTTTTCATAAATGAGATGCTGGCCCACGATTGAACACCACTGACAAACTCTCCATTCACCTTCATGTCAACCCCCCTGGCATACCCTGTGGCCTCCTGTTCACCTAAATAGCGAATACGAACATTATCAATTTTATAGGGGATCAAACGGTTCATTAACTTATAATAGGCTTCGGCCGAAAAACGAAAAGGACGATCCCACGCTGTGAACAGGTAATCGGTACCCATCACCACCTGCCAGGAACGCTGGGCTTTGGTATTGATGTTAATAGATCCATCGCTGTTTTTCAACTCTTTGATGAATGGAGATTGGTGATACAAGCCACCGGAAATCCTGAAGGACACCTTATTTTGCCAGGCAGGATAGTAGTTCATTGACACTCTGGGACTGACCAACAGCTCCTGGTTGAAATCCCAGTAGTTAAATCGCAATCCACCGGTCACATAAAGATCACCCGAATTAACAGGCAATCCCCACGTATCCTGAAAATGACCGGTAATCCGATTCGAACCAACACGGTTTTTTGCATTTAATGAGAAGTAGAGAAGAACCTGACGATCGGAGTAGGGAAGCGAATATCCGGTAGAATCCCGGTAGATCCATTCATTAATATGATCGGTAAACCGTTCGTGCTGCATCTGAACTCCCCAATTAAGCAGATGCTTTTCGGAGTTATACGCCCCCCGGTGAGAAACACTAAACACATTGGCATCTAAATAATTACGCGCATGGTTTAAAAAAGTGCCGACACCCAGATTCAGCACGCTGTCGCCAAATGCTTCCGATGACATATTGCGTTCCAACTGGTTAAGATAATAGTCTCCTAAAATATCGAAGGTCTCCTCCTCCGATGTATGAAAAGCTGAAACGGTGAATTTTAAATTAAGATTCAAATTTGGATGGTAGTTTGCAGACAGTGCGCCCAAAGAGGTATTGAACTTATCAACCTCCTGTCCTTGAAAATAGATGGTCGTGTTTAAGGGTGTCTGCCAGGTTCCAAAACTGGTTTTTCGTGTCTGCGGAATAAACCGGTAGTTATTTGATGCGATATTGCCAAGAAGAGACAAATCAAATTTTTCCGACAAATGAAATGTTATATACGTTTGAAAATCTATAAATTTAGGATCGTACTCTCCCATTTCGTCGAGACCTCCTAACAAATATTCATTGGTTTTATATCGAATCGCAGAGATATGGGCAACTCTTCCTTTTGCGGCAACATCTTCAAAGTGTGCCGAAGCTCCCAGCATGCTGATCGAAGCCGAACCACGAAACTCACTCGGCTTTCGGTACTTGATATCCAAAACAGACGACATCTTATCTCCATAACGGGCATCAAAGCCCCCGGCAGAAAATTCGATGGTAGAGACCATATCGCTGTTAATAAAGCTCAATCCCTCCTGTTGCCCCGACCTGACAAGAAAAGGACGATAGATCTCTATGTCATTGACATAGACCATGTTTTCATCGAAATTACCTCCTCGCACGGTATATTGGGAACTTAGCTCATTGTTGGACGATACTCCGGGAAGGGTTTTGATAAGTGCCTCAACCCCGCCCGTTGCCGCATCGGGTATTACATCCAAAAAACGGGGATCCATCCGGGTAATATTTCCACTGTTGCGGCGTATTTCGGTCACCGTAACCTCAGCCAGTTTTAAATCAGCAGCCGGAAGGGTTACATTCAGGGTAATGTCGGCCTCTGCCGCAGCCAACAGTGTGTCGGCATACGTTTGATATCCGATGGAAGAGAAGATAACCACTACCGGTTTTTCGGCAGGAATTCGCAACAGGTACTTTCCCTCGCGGTTTGAACTGGTTCCCAACGGATAATCCTTAAGCCCAACATAAACCATATCGAGCAGGTTCCCGGCATCATCGCGAACAACCCCCCGAAGCGTAGCATTATTGCTCTGCGCAAATAAGGAAACCTCCGTAATAATTACTATGAATAGAATGAATAGTCTTTTGACCATGGGCACAAAACTAACAAACCGATTGAAGTATTAACTTCATATTATGAACTAAATTGTATGGAAATAAAATTTACTTCACCATTTTGGGTATAATCCGTAAAACCATCTTTCCGGTGCGGGCTTGAACTTCCTGCCATCGATTTACCCGGAACTCAATGGCAACAGCAGCACACGTCGGCATGTCCAGGTCAAAAGAGATGAGTAGATTATGTACAAAATAATGGATATCAGGATTATGGCCAAAAAAGAAAAGTGTATTATCCGTCTCAGAAGTTGATTGAATAATCTCCAAAAATTCATTCGTGGTAAGCCCGTCGTATATCCGCTGCTCCCGGTTGATTCCGGAAATGTCGAAGCCAAATGTCTCGGCAAAGATCATAGCCGTTGCCAGGGCTCTACTTGCCGGACTGGTAATGATGGCATCCGGATGAATACCATGCCTTTCAATAGCTCTGCTCACCAACAAGGCATCACCTCTTCCTCGCTCTTCAAGATCCCGCGAAAAATCATTTTCATAACCGTAAGGGACCGCTTTGGCGTGACGCACCAACACAATTCTCTTCATGGTTTCCATTTTTATTTCCACAAATTTAACTTATTTTGAACCAAACAAGATAGCCCACATGAAACAAATTGGTGTGATTTCAGATTCTCATGGTTTTATCCCCGAAAAATTATTCTCATTTTTCGAAACCGTTGATGAGATCTGGCATGCAGGTGATTTTGGATCCATTGAAATTGCTGACCGGTTGGCAGCATTTAAACCATTGAGGGGTGTATTTGGGAATATCGATGGTCGGCAGATCCGGGAAATCTATCCTCAACACCTGCGCTTTTGGTGTGAACAAGTTGATGTATGGATGACCCACATCGGCGGTTATCCGGGGAAATATGACCGGAGAATACGAAACGAAATCGTGACACATCCGCCTAAACTTTTTATCTGTGGTCACTCTCATATACTGAAAGTAATCTACGATGACAAACTGGGAGTGCTGCACATGAATCCGGGCGCTGTTGGTTTATATGGATTCCATAAGAAATGTACCGCACTCCGTTTCGAAATTGATGGGAGTGAGATACGAAACCTCCAGCTTTGGGAGATCGATAAAATTAATTTAAAAGAGAAATCATCATGAGAATCAGAATCCATCACTTTTTCGACATCATCCGTGACATTGGAAGCGGAAAAAATTTTTCACCCCACTCCTATCAGCATTCCTACCATTTGGTTGCACAGCAAATCATGCAGAATCCGAACCTACAAATCTTAATTGTTTCAGCCGCTGATTCTGTATGTCAGGGCTGTATCCATTTAAAGGGAAACAACTGCGATGACACCTTGACCCATCGCCCCGATTTCACAAGTAAGCAAGACTTTAACGACTATCTGGATCAACGAATATCATCGATTTGCAAAATCTATCCGTTAAAACGTTACACACCGAAAGAGTTGTGCAGAAAAGGCTGGAATTATCTCGAAAAAATCGAAACCATATATGAAGGAAACGATGCAGAGAATACCCGGATAAGAAAAGAGAATGTATTGAAAGGTATCCAAATCTATGCAAAGATGCATGGATTCTCTGATGAAACGACCATGACGATTCTTGACACAAACGAGCAGGATTAAAATTGAATAGAAAGGTTATTACTCCTTAAATTTAACTTTTTACAAAAAAAGCTGCGATCCATTGATTTTTTTCCGTATGACCAATACTTTTAAGGCCCTCTTTTTCAGCAATTTTTATTATATCGCCCAGGTCACCGGCATAAAACCCGCTGACAAAAAGTTTACCGGCCTGGTTTAAAACCGAAGCATAAGCAGCCATATCATTCATCAAAACATTTTTTTGAATATTGGCCAATATTATATCAAATGTCTCACCCCCCAGCAGAGAAGCATCTCCCTGCTGTACCGTCAGGTTCTGAACCTGGTTCAAGACTGAATTTTCAAGCGTTCCCTTCACCGACCACTCATCAATATCAATGGCCATGATCTTTCCGGCGCCCTTCATCGATGCCAGAATTCCCAGGATACCGGTACCACATCCCATATCCAACACCGTCTTTCCATCGAGATTCTCCCTGAGAATCGCCTCCAACATCATAGCGGTTGTTTCGTGGTTACCGGTACCAAATGCCATATTTGGCTCGATAACAATTTCATAAGTGCACCGTGGAAAATCGGTATGAAAAGGAGCCCGAACCAGACACTCGCCAGCCACGATCAACGGGCGGAAATAGTTCTTCTCCCACACCTCATTCCAATTCTGGCTCTTTATAAGCTCTTTATCTAATTTAAAGGAAAAATTATCTTCATAGAGCAATAGCAACTCCGACACAACGTCTGTTTTAAATCCTGTGGCTGGTATAAATGCCTCCAAACCGCTAATAGTCTCGGTAAAGCTTTCAAAACCAATATCGGCCAATTGAGCCATCAACACATCGCGCAACCACTCTTCATATGGCTCTATGTCAATCGACACTTTGTAATAATCCATCTTAGCTACCATATTAAATTGAATTCCCCCAAAAAAAGTAGTCTTGTAAGTACCTATACTCCCCGGGTGAGCCATCAATCCGGACAACCGGCACTGACGGCTACCCCGGTAAGGCCATTCACAACACCCGGGAACGAATGAACTTACAAGACAACCGATTCAAAAAGTAACTTCCCCATCCGAACGCTTAAACCATCCGGCACCGGAGGTATCAAAATCCGTTAATAATCCCCATGAAGTCCTCTGCTTTCAGCGATGCACCGCCTATCAGGCCGCCATCGACATCAACATTGGCGAAGAGCTCTTTGGCATTATCGGGTTTGCAACTTCCGCCATAAAGAATAGATATCCCTTCAGCCACTTCATCGCCAAACTGTGCAGCAATGGTAGAACGAATGTATGCATGAATCTCCTGTGCCTGTTCTGAAGTGGCTGTTCTTCCGGTTCCAATGGCCCAAATCGGTTCGTATGCGATGATTAACCTGGAAAAATCGGCAACCGGCAGTTTAAAAATGGTCTCTTCCAACTGTTTTCGCACGTAATCATTTTGCGTTCCAGACTCCCGGACAGAGAGAGGTTCACCACAACAGTATATAGGTGTGAGTCCGCTTTGAAGAGCCAACGCAATTTTTTTATTCAGGATCTCACTCGTTTCACCATAATATTCCCGCCGTTCCGAGTGGCCAAGAATGACATACCCGGCTCCGGTCGATTTAACCATCTCAGCCGACACCTCTCCTGTAAACGCACCTTTTGGCTCAGCAGCACAGTTCTGTGCCGACACTCCCACACGACCGGCATCTACCGTTTCAACAATGTTAGTCAGGTGGGTAAACGGAACCCCCAAAACAACAACAACATCATCAGCGGCTTCGTTCGCCACTAATGTGTTTACTGCCCGCGCCAGCTGAATTCCCTCCTGCAGACTGGTATTACACTTCCAGTTTCCTGCCACAATTTTTTTTCTCATAACTTAGATTATTTATCGTATTAATATAGACTTATTGTTGTTCTAAAACCTTATGACACAAAAATAACAGCTTCATCCCGAACGCAGATAACTCCTGGTTAAGCAACCAAACAATTAACCATTAATTCATGAATTTCTCCTTAAACTCTTCCGGAGAAGGTATATCGTTAACATGGTATTTCGCCATAACGGTTCCATCTTTTAATACGACAAGTCCCGGATTTGAACGAATAATCGTTTTCAGTGTTATTTCATCACAACTGAAAAAATCAAAAGGGATTCCATGATCACGGGCAAATATCTCCGCATCCTCAAGATGGGTAGATGTCAGACCTATGAACGACATACCTTGTTCGGCTGCCCACCCGGCTAATGCATTTATCGGTTCCAGCCGACTGGTATTAAACCGGTTCAAATCGTAGGCAACCACCATAAATACAAAACGCTCATCGTAGAGAAAAAAATCAATGATATTTTCTCCTTCGATGGTCTCAATGGTAAAATCATGAATCGGCGGTTCATAACCTTTTGAGATCAGTATGGATTCGGCATCGTGAAACTGCCAGTTGATGGTGTCCTGCCAGGGATAGTTCTCCTGAGAAAACTCCTTAACTTCACCGGTTTTTCGATTTTTATAATAGAGAATATTTTCATATTCATCGCGGGGAGCCTCGGCCGGAACAGCCATTGCTTCGGGGATATGCACCCCGACCCGGTAGGGTCTGAAATCAAATACAGGCAAATGATTGTAGGAATAGATTACAAATCCGGCATAAATCAGCACGGAAGCGCCAAACAGAATAGCACCGGCTTTTCTTCCGGGTACCGGAAAAATACGGTTTCGATAATAAAACACGATCAGGGTGAGCAGTATCAGCACCAAATTTTTATAAAATGTTTGCCAGTTGGTAAGCACAAGCGCATCGCCAAAGCAGCCACAATCAGTCACCGGATTTTCAATGGCAATCCACAGGGTTAATCCGGTAAAAAAGATCATAAAAACCAGTGCCATCCAGGAAGCAAACCGGTAAAACGCATGAAACAGCAGTCCGATACCAATGGCAAACTCAGTAAAAGCGAGAAGGATCCCCAGAGGGAAAGCACTCCACACAAGCCACTCTAAGTTCATGGCAATAAAATAGTCCGAAAATTTATACGCTGATCCCCAGGGATCAATCCCCTTGACAAATCCTGAAAAGATGAAAACCAATCCCACAACTATGCGGGCTGAATGTTTTAAAAATTCCATCATACTATTATTGATTACGCTTCAAAATCAATTTTGATCAGTGCAAAAACAGCATAGTTAATCATATCCAAATAGTTAGCATCGATTCCTTCGGACACAAAGGTTACGCCCTGATGGTCTTCGATCTCTTTTGTACGGTTGATCTTCATTAATATAAGGTCGGTATAGGAGCTGATTCTCATTTTTCGCCAGGCTTCGCTGTAATCATGATTTTTATTCTGCATCAAGGATTTTGCTTGCTGGAAACAGCGATCGTATAGTTCCTGGATCGTCTCCCTGTCCACTTCGGTTTCGGGAAAACCCAACTCCAATTGGATAAGTCCCATGATGGCATAGTTTACAATGCCGATGAATTCAGAGCGCACGCCCTCCGGCACTCTGGAGGCACCTTTCTCCTCTATGCTACGGACCCGGCAAGCTTTTATGTATATCTGATCAGTTAGCGAGGCAGGCCTCATAATTCGCCAGGCAATTCCATAATCCCTCATTTTTTCGACAAAAACCGAGCGACAGGCTTTCATCACATCGTCGTATTGTTGGTTCGTTCGTTCCATATTTAAAATTAAACCGATAAAAATAGAAAAAATTGAGGAATTTGAAGGGTTTTATTATACATTTGCATTACCGGATTGTGAAACCATAAAACATTTTGCTTATGTTGATTACCCAGTCGGAGGGTAAGTTCCTCAAACGGAAAAACTCCATCAATCTGAATGGCAAATTGATTGAGTTTACCGATCCTGTGGTGATGGGAATCATAAATGTAACACCCGACTCCTTTTACGATGGGGGAAAACTTACGAATAAAAAAGTATTGCTGTCAGCCGTTGACAGCATGGTAAAAGAGGGCGTATCGATCATCGATGTGGGTGGGATGTCTACCAGGCCCGGAGCAGAGATGGTATCAACAAAAGTTGAGTTAGAGCGGCTTATTCCTGCCGTTCAGGCCATCCGCAAGAACCATCCTGAAATACCCATATCCATCGACACCTTTCGGTCCTGGGTAGCCGTCAGGATCATTGAGGAGATCGGCCCGATCATTGTCAACGACATATCGGGAGGAACGCTCGATTCAAAAATGTTTGAAACCGTTGGGAAAATTAACGTTCCCTATATTTTAACACACATCCAGGGAACCCCGCAGAGTATGCAGGAAGAGCCTCATTATACCGATGTCGTTAAAGAGGTTTCATCCTGGTTGAGTGATCGGGTTAAACTGCTTACCAAATTAGGCGTGAATGATGTAATTATCGATCCCGGATTCGGATTTGGCAAAAACCTGACACACAACTTCGAGTTGCTCAACCGGCTTGATTCATTGAAAGTTTTTCAACTTCCCGTCATGGTTGGGCTTAGCAGGAAATCAATGCTTTGGCAAAAACTGAACATAAAGCCGGAAGAGGCGCTGAATGCTACAACAGCAGCCAATACGATGGCACTGTTGGGTGGAGCGGACATACTGCGCGTACATGATGTTAAAGAAGCCAAAGAGGCCATCGAAATTGTAAAAGCACTGAAGCAAACCGTCATCTGATGCCACTGTTTATCTCCATAAGGTTTCTTGATATCCTGGATATCATTCTGGTAGCACTATTGCTTTATCAGCTTTACCGCCTTATTAAGGGAACCGTGGCCTTCAACATACTGATCGGGCTCTTTTCGCTCTACCTGCTTTGGCTGGTTGTAAAAGCACTCAACATGCAACTGCTCGGGTCGATTATGGGGCAGTTCATCGGAGTCGGAGTGCTGGCACTTATTATTGTTTTTCATCCGGAAATCCGAAAATTCCTGGTATTTATCGGCACCAATTACAATGTTAACAGGGTCTTGTCAATCGATAAACTTTTTGGGATCAGCAGAAATAAATCCGTTGAAGATGAACAGATAGAAATCATCGCAGAGACCTGTTTTTCTCTGGCGAAATCAAAAACCGGAGCCTTAATTGTCATTGCCCGAAATTCAGAATTAAAAGAGCAGATCAGCACCGGAGAGCCATTGAATGCACTGATCTCCTCCTCTCTTTTGCGAACCATATTTTTCACCAACACACCACTGCACGACGGGGCTGTCATCATTAAAAACAACCAGATTGCTGCGGCGGGCTGCATTTTGCCACTTACCCAGCGCGAAGTGGATAAGATGCTGGGATTGAGACACCGGGCTGCCATTGGCATTACGGAAAATACCGATGCAGTTTCAGTCATTGTTTCAGAAGAGCGGGGAACCGTTGCCTTTGCTGTCGATGGAGAGATAAAACGCAGGCTGACAAAAGAGGCGTTAACCCAACTGTTAGAGGAACATTTAAGCAAAACCGGTTAATCCCAATCCTGACGATGGTCAGCGCATAAAAACACGCAATTATTACATACAATTTTAATGATATGAACAGAATATGCCATCTTTTCAATATTAAGTACCCGATAGTGCAAGGAGGTATGGTATGGTGTTCCGGGTGGCGATTGGCGGCAGCGGTTAGTAACAGCGGTGGCCTGGGCCTGATCGGAGCCGGGTCAATGCATCCGGAGATTCTGGAAGAACACATTATCAAAACACAAAATGCCACGCAATACCCTTTTGGAGTGAATATTCCCCTACTCTATCCTGAGACTGAAAAATTGATGGAAATAATTGTGCGCAGGGGCGTAAAAATCGTTTTTACTTCAGCCGGAAGTCCAAAAAAATGGACCGGTTGGTTAAAAGAGCGGGGAATCACGGTTGCCCACGTCGTTTCAGGAAGCACCTTTGCCGAAAAGTGCGAGGAGGCTGGCGTTGATGCCATTGTGGCAGAAGGCTTTGAAGCGGGAGGACATAACGGCCGGGACGAAACCACCACCCTCACGCTGATTCAGACAGTGCGGGCATCTACCTCTCTGCCCCTCCTGGCGGCCGGGGGTATTGCCACAGGCAAAGCGATGCTGGCAGCCATGACATTGGGAGCAGAAGGAGTTCAGATCGGCTCCCTGTTTGCCGTTGCAGAAGAGTCGTCAGCCCACCCCGGCTTTAAACGTCTGGTTCTATCCCTAAGTGAAGGAGACACCATGCTGGCAATCAAAAAGCTGGCTCCGGTTCGATTGATTAAAAATGCCTTCTTTGAAGCGGTTGACCATGCAGAGAAACGAGGAGCTTCAGCCGATGAATTGCGGGAACTGCTTGGCAAAGGCCGGGCAAAAAAAGGGATCTTTGAAGGGGACCTGGAAAACGGAGAGCTGGAGATCGGACAGGCTGCATCGCAATTAAAAGAGATATTGCCCGTGGCCAAAATCATGGAAAAACTGATCATTGACTATCACAAGGCATCAAATGAAATATCTACAGATCAACGATTTACATTTTAAACCAATGAAACGAACATCTTAAGAGCACCTTCATCTCATTGAAATTGTTTGTCTTCTAAAGTATGAGATGGAACTCCCATACTTTTAAACCTGCTCGTTTGCATCAAGATTCGTCATGGTCGTTTCATCAATCTGATACGTATTTCGCTCGGTTGAGCTGCGGGAGATCAGTTCGCCCAGGAAACCGGCCAAAAAAAACTGAGCACCAATGATCATGGCTGTCAGCGCCACATAAAAATAGGGGCTGTTCGTCAATAGATTTCCAACAATCCCATGCTTCAACTGGATGATTTTTTGAATTGCCAGCCAGATTCCGGCGGCAAAACCAATGATGATCATGATAATTCCAAGAATGCCAAAAAAATGCATCGGCCTTTTGACAAACCGGGAGATAAACATCACGGAAAGCAGGTCCAAAGGCCCTCGGATAAACCGTTCTATGCCGAATTTTGTCACACCGTATTTCCGCTCGCTGTGCACAACCACCTTTTCACCAATCTTTGAATAGCCGGCCCACTTAGCAAGCACCGGAATATAGCGATGCATCTCACCATAAACCTCAATGCTTTTTATCACATTCCGGCGATAAGCCTTTAATCCGCAATTCATATCGTGCAACTTAATGCCAGTCATGCGACGAACAGTCCAGTTATAAATTTTGCTGGGCAAATTTTTAGTAAGAATCGGATCATGCCTCTTCTTTTTCCATCCGGACACCAGGTCGTATCCCCCCGCTGTAATCATTTGAAAAAGTTCCGGTATTTCATCGGGACTATCCTGCAAATCGGCATCCATCGTAATTACCACATCACCCTGGGCTTTATCAAAACCACAATAGAGTGCAGCCGATTTTCCATAATTCCGGCGAAACTTAATTCCTTTGATATTTGAATTGCCTCGTTGCAATGCACCAATAACATCCCAGGAATTATCATTACTGCCATCGTCGATCAAGACAATTTCATAGGAATAATGATTTTTTTCCATGACCTGTTTAATCCATGTCATCAGTTCAGGCAATGAATCCTCTTCGTTATAGAGAGGTATTACGACAGATATATCCATTGAAATTGATTTCGTAATTTATGGTTCAACGATCTCTTCACCACTTTTTTTAATAAACATAGAGGTTATTAATGAAATGATCACACCAGTGACAGCTCCATTAAAAATGGTCATAAAAAACATCGGAAGCGGTTTTTGAAGTTTCATGGCTATATCGAGGCTGGCTTCGATGTTCTCCTCCGGAACCTTCCCCGACTTAACCATTGTCTCTTCCATAAAGAGACGTAACTGATCGCTAAGCGAAGGATCGATAATGGCATAAAGCAGATAGTTGTAAAAACCGGTGATCACTGAAGCAAAAATAACCGTCAGAGTGCCAACGCCCAGGGCAACGTTATAGTTGATTGACCCACCCAATTGTTTCCGATATTCAAGCTGAGTAATGACGACACCGGCAATCATCACTCCATACATGATCCATTGAGCCGATTTAGCGAATGGATTTCCGGTCACATAAAAAATAACAAATACCAACACCAGGGCTAATCCAAGGTAAAGACCATACGTTAATGATGTTTTCCAAACAGATACAGATTTCTCTTCCATGACGATTTATTTTTCTTCTGATTAAGTTTAATGCAAATATAGGTTTATTTGACAGGAAATTTGCCGGGAAGCTAAAATTTTCTACTTTTGCACCCGGGTAAGTCCTGTGCGACCAGCTCCTGCTGAACCCCCCCAGGGTCGGAAGGCA
>CAZILU010000036.1:0-25042 GCA_964540165.1 uncultured Mariniphaga sp. | reverse complement strand
CATCATCGCCGGGGGAGTAGAACTCGCGGTCGATGTGGAGGTAGAGTTTTTCGTAGTAAAAGGCAGAATCATTAGGTGTTTTGACCGGCAGGATCTGGCAAACAGCCGGAACGATTATTAGAAACTGAATGATGGAGAATAGCAGAAAATGTCTCATCTCAGGGTTGGATTGATGGTTTTCAATTCTTCAAACACTCCTCAAACAGCTTTTTCAGCTCTGCATTGGATGAGGCAAAATAGACCTTCTCCTGAAAAATCTTACCCGATTTATCCACCAGCACATAGTGCGGAATGCCGCTCACTTTAAAGCGTGCTGCCGTCGCATTCCACTCATCCTGGGTCAGGTAGTAGTGCTCCCCTTCAATGTCGGGTATCAGCATCTCCCACGTTTTTTTGGGAGAGGAGGGATTGGTCAGATAGACAAAAACCACATCTTTGCCTTTCATCTCCTCTTTCAACGGTTTGATCCTTTCCATTCCCGAGCGGCAGGGACCGCACCAGGTAGCCCAGAAATCGACAAATATCACCTTCCCCCTGTACTTTTTCATGATCGTATCGAACAGGTCGCCCTCGGTAATCGCAGGCGTTTCATTGACCACAAATCCCGACCGGGTATGAAATGCCCTCTGCTTTTCCGCGTTCTCTCTCTCCAGCTTCTCATTGGCCTCCAAAAGATAGGAGCGGATAAAGTCGTTCTGTATCTCATCTTTGATTTCTGCCTTCTGATCCTCAGTCAGCGGTTCAAGGGTGGATCTTAGCCTGCCCGATCCCTCCTGCGCTGCAATCACATCCGTAAGAAAACCTTCGGAAATGCCGAATAGCTCTTCCAGCGCTTTCGACTGAAATTCCCTCATCATTTGGGACATGACCCTGGAACTGACGGAACGCATGACATCGGTATGGGCATCGAAAAAATTCCGTACAAACACCGAATCCACGTTGAAAATGCTCTTTCGAACCGAATCTGAATCGCTGCCGATTTTTTTCACCAGCTCTGTTTCTTTGGGTGTCAGCTCTATTTTTCTTGTTTTAAACTCCTTCAGATAATCTGCTGCAGTGCTTTTGGGGCTCATCGTCCTTGGACGCATTCCGTCAGCAAATCGTACCCGGTTGATAAGAAAATAGAAGTCAGGTCCTGCAACAGCCGAGACAGGGTCATTCAGTACATCCGGATCGATAAAATCGTAAAAATCTTTGGACAGTTCAATGCGCTCAAGGGGAATCTCACGCTGATCGCGGGGAACTTTATTTAAGGTGCGGTACGCCGACACCCTATCCATATTGTAGGAAAGGATATTTTGCGCTGTCCGGAACCGTATCTGCATCTGCTTGATCTGCAAGGCCTTTTGATTGACCATCTTATTTTGAGTATAGGCCGCTAAAGAGTCCAGCTCTCTTTTTTCAATATCCTGATGATACGATTTATACTCCTCCGGGGTCATCTCCAGAATGCGCTTCTGCAAATCCCGGTAATTGTAATATCGGATGGATTTCATCGCCAGTAAATCGTTATTGATTTGTGCCGTCGGACCCATGAAAAGAAGAGCGGGGCCTTCATCTTTATAAATAGAGAAATCGTTCAGCTGAAAGGTGGTTTTACCAGGCTCGCAAAAAATTTCACCATAATAGTTGATCATATTTACAAGTACCGGCTGGGGATAGAGCATGGGAAATTTGGCAAAAAAGGTGCCGTCGGACTGAATGGTGATCAGGTAAGACTCCTGATTGGCGGAGAGGATATTGTTCACGTAGATCATCCCGGTTTTCCCCATATCGGGGTGATACCCCTTGATATATCCCCGGTAGACCGCCGAATCATTCTTAAACACCGGTAGCTTAAATGCTTCATCGCCGGGAATGGTGGCTTCCGTGTCTGATGTTAATCTCCGGCTAAACCGCTCCATTGCATTTTCATTGGGCCCGATCAGCAGATCGTCGCCCTGCTGTTTTACAACGATCTTCTCTCTTCGCCCATCTTTCTGCAGCATAACAACCGAGGCATCATCCTGCCGGCTGATCAGCACCTGCTTCCAGATCTCGCTGTCGAACACCACAAAATCCTCATAAAAGCCATAGACCCATTCATTGCTCCCGTCGGCACGCAGCCAGTTGCCCAGCAAGGGTTCCGGGAATATGGAGAACTTCTCCCTGCGCCCCAGGTCAATCTCATAGATTTTCCATTTAACCTCCAGGTAATCGATCGTTTCAACCTCATCACCAAGGGGTGGAAAATACAACGTGTACCTGTTTATACCATTTTCCGGTGTCGTATGCCGTTCACCAATGGGAATGCCGATGGCACTTTTTACATACAGCTTTTCACCACCCCGGCTATCCTGTATCCAGGTCTCTTCGGGTACGCTGATCCAGCTTCCCGGTTTGAAGTCCACCCGAAAATCGATTACCGTCGCTGTATCGTGCAGCTCTATTTTCAGGATCCTGACATAGTTGGCAGTGGTTCCCTTAAACGAAGGATTTTCGATTACTTTCTGTGCGCTGACTGCCATGGAGATCCCAAGCAGCATGAGGGTTAAAACAGTTTTGTTCATGATTATTGAATTTTAGCTTATAAATATACAAAGAATTGTGAATTATTCAGTCCTGGAGCAGAAAAGATATTGGAACGGTATAGGATACACTGACAGCCTTCCCTTCATGCTTGCCGGGCTTCCAGGCCGGAAGGGAGTGTATAACCCGAAGGGCCTCCTCATCGAGCGAATCCTCCACCCCCCTCATCACCATGGCATTGGCAACGTTTCCATCTTTATTGATGACAAACGAAACATATACCTTCCCCTGAATACCCGCTTGCTGCGCTTTTACCGGATATCGTATGGATTTTGCCAGATACATTCGTAAAGCAAATTCACCTCCCGGGAATTCAGGCATCACCTCAACCGCATTATAAACCGTTTCTGAAGGATCCAAATAGTACTTTTCGCTGTTTTCTGCTGAAGAAATTGTCTCTCTTTGATTTTCAATTTGCTTCTGATGCTTAATAAATTCCGTTTTCACCTCCCTTTCTGCCAGCCCCATGATCATAACAGCAAGCAGCGGCAGGACCACCAGCTGTTTCAGCCAGGCATATCGGTTTTCTGTTCTCTTTTTCATCATGATGATCCGGCTCTTGAGCTGTGATCCGTTAAGTGCAGTGAGGAAAGGTGCCACACCCTGTTTTTCGACCAGCGCCACCATGGCGAATTGATATGTTTGTACAACCGTGGTTTTGGCAATCTGGTCGTCGGTTTTGTACTCAAGATTATTTTTTACCGCATCTTTCAGCAACCAGGCAAAGGGATTAAACCACTGGAGCAGGAACAGGATTTCAGTAAACAAAATATCGAGGGTGTGTTTCTCTTTTACATGAATATTTTCGTGCGCTACGATTATATTAAGGTTGGGGTGTGAGAGCGTATTTTCCGAAAGCACAATTTTATTAAAAAAAGAAAATGGGTGAATATCATTTTTTGAGATGTTTACCAACCTGCTAAACAGTTCCTGCACCCGGCTTTTGCGGATTATGTTCCAGGCTTTTCCGTGCCCCAACAACAGACGAAACAAAAAGAGAGTTGTGCCTGCTGCATAAATCGCAAACAAATAGTGGTACCATTCCCAGATAATCTGTGACCGGGATTGTTGCATAACAACAGGTTCAGGTGATTCCGTTAAAACGGGAAACGGATTTGCTTCAACCGTTACCGGCTCCACATAATTCACGGTTGTAAAGGTAATGAGGGGAATGATAAAACTTAGCGCCAATGAAACGGGTAGGTAAATGCGGTTGAAGGTAAACTGCTTCTGGTTTTGAAAAAGTGCCAGGTAAACGAGGTAAAAGGCGCCGGCTGCCAGCGCCGATTTTCCGATATAGACAAGAAAGGCTTCCATCACTTTTGGTCTTTGATCATTTTTACCAGTTCGTCCATCTCTTCCGGCGACAATCCCTTATCCTTCACGAAAAAGGCCACAGCACTCTTGTAGGAATTATCAAAATAGTCGTGAACGACCTGCTTCATAAACGACTTCCGGTACTCTTCTTTCGGGATCAGCGGAAAGTACTCGTAGGTGTTTCCATACTGCCTGTACCCGATAATGCCTTTGTCCTGCAACAACCGCACCAGAGATGATACGGTGTTATAGTGAGGCTTCGGATCGGGGTACTGCTCAATGATATCTTTTACGAAGGCTTTTTCAAGCCTCCAGAGGATTTTCATGAGCTCTTCTTCTTTGCGGGTGAGTTTTTTCATCACAGTAAATATTTAAATTTTTAGACTTTTAGATTTTCGGACATCCAGCAATCCAGAATCAAGACAATCAATTGCTGAAACAAACATACAACTGATTTTTCAGTTATGCAACTATTTTTTCAGTTTTTTAACTAAAAAATCAGTTTAATTGCATGAATTTATACAATTAAGTCTTTTCTGATGTGTGTTAAATTCGCTATATTTGCTACATGATGACGAAAGAGAAACCTCAATTCAACAGGCGCATCTTTTGGGATGTGAACTTTGAGCAGATCGATTACGATGCCAAAGCAAATTTCGTTATTGAGCGAGTTTTTGAGCGAGGTGATGTTGAAGACATCAGACAGTGCCGCCGATATTACGGGGATAAAAAAGTGACCGAAACTTTGTTAAATGCCAAATATCTTCCTGAACATCGTATACATCTGGCAAGCGCCGTTACGGGAAAATCATTAAATGAATTCAGATGTTACATACTGAGGCAATTGAACCCGGAACTCTTTCCTTATTAAATAAACTGATGCAACTTCCATCGTTAGAATCTTTTTCGCTGGTAGGTGGAACTGCATTGGCTTTGCGTTATGGACACAGAAGTTCTATTGATTTGGATCTATTCTCATTTGAAAATTTTGATCATTCAAGTATTGTCAATGAGCTACATCAGGAATTCGGACATCAATTTAACTTTGAAAGCGGACACAAGAATCTGGGTATTTTCTGTTATCTAAATCATGTCAAGATTGATATAGTACATTATCCTCATGTACTTATTGAAAATATAAACACTTGGAAAACAATCAGATTTTATAGCGATGCCGATATCGCTGCAATGAAAATACAAGCTATCCTGGGAAGAGGAAAGAAAAAGGACTTCTGGGATTTATTCGAGTTATTGCAGCACTACTCCCTTCAACAGATCATTGATTGGCACAAACAGAAATACCCTAATCAAATGTTAGCTATAAGCATACCAAATGCCATCACCTATTTTGCAGACGCAGATGAAAGTGAAACCCCGGTAAGCCTGAGAAATCAAACCTGGACGGATATAAAGATGGGTATTCAAAAAATTGTACGTGATTACCTTCGCTGATTCTCTATTAACCAGTCAGGTTCTCCTGCTTTAAAGCGGCATTTGTGCCGGCGTATAGGAACGAGGCCCGCACTCCGCAACTAATCATTTACGCGAAACGTTGTAGCTCATCTTGAAAGAAAATACAGCTCAAGATTGCAGCTGTTTGAGCCGTAATGATTATGAGAAGGAAATTGATGAAAGGGAGATTAGGAAAAGTTTTAATTTACAGCTCATACCTGAAACCCTTTATGCGTGTAGCGTATTTACAGCCAACGAGATCATGAACCCCCAGCATAGCCATTTACATATCTTCCAGCGTAAGAAGATCGGCATCTATGGTGTATTTTGCCAAAACTTTGTTTCTGAGATGTTTCACTTTAGCTGCAAAAATTTTGGGATTAAAATTTTTTTTCTGACGCTTTATCTCTGCTACATAGGCCTGATTCTTCTCCATTCTTATCGCTACAATGTCAATTTCATGCTGTTCATTATTGGGCTCCCACCAGGAACCAATCGCCCTGAATTGTAAACTTTCTGCCAGTTTCTGCCTAAAATAACGTTCCAGCATCTTGCCTGAATAGGTCGGGTAGTTGCTTTTAATAATCGCTTGAAGCCCTTTAAAATTCTTTATTTCAATCAACGATCGATAGCGATCGAAATAGTTAAACCAAAAACGGATGAAATGATCACTGATCTCATAACGGACAGCCTGGGTTCTCTCCTTTGAAAAAATGGGCCTCTGGCGAACAATAATATGGTAATCCTCAATCAGTCTTTTCAATTGCCCGCCAATACTTTTATTTCCCAATGCAGATTCAATTTGGGGCTGTGTGTTCATTCCTCCTGAAATTGCACTCAATATAGAAAAATAGGTAGCATAACTTTTACCAAATTCTTCTATGAGAAGATGCTTGCCTTCTTCGGTAAAAGGCGAGTTTTCACGGGCCATGAACTCAATCATCCCGTTCACATCCAGTTTGCCGTTATCACAAAACAACTCAACATATTTAGGAATTCCTCCCGTAATAGTAAATAATGCCAGTAGATCATCATTTGTATATTCAGGAAAATAATCGCGCATTATTTTTTTCAGTGTAGTGATTTCAAAAGCGGCTAATTTGATGATATTATCTGCTCTGCCAAACAACGGCTCCTTTGAATTCTGAAATATCTTTTGCATCAGAGAATATACAGAACCACTGATAATTAAATTCAAATGCGTTTTTTTTCTATAGCTGTCCCAAATATTTTGCATATCACTGAATACCGATTCATTGATATTATAGAATTCCTGAAATTCGTCAATAACCAGATTAAATGCACGTTGCGTGGCCAGCTCCATCAGGAACTGAAACAACGATTTAAATGACCGGATCCCTTCAGGTACAAAAACATTTAAAGAACCAGCTATTACCGGAACAAACTCCGAACAAAGGGTTGCTTCATTTTTCCGGCCTACAAACAGATATACGGTAGGCGAATGCTCAACGGACTTTACAACAAGGCTTGTTTTACCAATCCTTCTTCTTCCGGTAACAACTGTCATCCGGGAATAATCGTTGAAAGAGAGATTTTGTATCCTTTTCAACTCCTCAAGTTCACTTACTCTGTTATAAAATTGCATCTGTTTTACTTTATTATGCCGGTAACAGTTACGGTCGTAACAAAGTTAATATATAAAAATCAGAAAAACAATCATTGAAAATATTTAATTTTATTCACATGCATGCAGATGCAGCCGGAATTTATCTGATGTTGATGTTTTTTATAGTACCTCCTGGAGTTTCCATGCCTGTATATGGCGAATCCCCTGTTTTGACGGCAGCGAAACTTCATCGAACGAAACAACAAACTTTTCATAATGATCAGGGATTGCTTCCAGCGGGGCATATTCCCGTTGTGCCGTCTGCTCGTCAACCAAAAGCCAGGCACATTGAAGGTAAAGAACCCTGTCTCCCTTTATTGCAACAAAGTCAACCTCTTTATCGCGCATCACGCCAACATAGACTTCATACCCTGCCCTGCGAAGTTCCAGGTAAACCAGGTTTTCCAGTTTATATCCCACTCCAAAGCCAAATCCGGGGTACAGATAATTCTTGAATGACAAATCGTTGATGTAATATTTACAGTTGCCCGATATCGTCTCTTTGCCTCTTATGTCATAACGTTCCGCTTTGTGAACCAAAAATGCCTCTTCCATATAGCTAATATAACCGGCAACCGTATCATACGTGGTTTTTCTGCCGATACTCCTGAAAAAATTAACCATATTGGTTATGGAGACAAGATTCGAAGCATTATTGACCAGGTAGATGAAAATATCTTCCAGAAGCTTTGAATCTTTGATCTTATGTCGTTGTATAATATCGCGCAACAGCACAGTATCTCTGATGGCCGATATATAATTACGCCTGGTCTCTTTATTGGGCAATACGAATAACTCAGGCAATGCCCCGCTCTCCAAATAGGCAATGTAACTCTGACGATTCATCACTTGACGGGTAATCCCAGTATACTCCTTATAACTGAAAGGGAAGACTTCAACATGGACATATCGCCCCGACAACAACGTTGCCAACTCCGATGAAAGCATTCTTGAATTGGATCCACTGATAAACAGCTCATAACTATCCACAAAATTCTGAGAGTAGGAGTTGACAAAATGCTCCCAACCCGCGATGCTCTGAATCTCATCAATAATAAGCCAGACTTTTCCTGCGGGATGAAGCCGCTTCTGATACAACTTCAAAAGCATTTCGAGATCCTTATAATCCCCAACAAAATCAAAATCCGTAAATTCCTTGTTGATATAAAATACATTTTCGGGATTAACTCCGCTTTCAATCAACGCATGGGCTATCTGCCTGAGAATATAACTCTTGCCGGTCCGTCGCTGACCCACAAGAACTTTGACCAGCTTACTGCCTGTATAATCAATGATTTTACCCGTATATGCTTCACGATAATATCCCACTCCGGGAACATCTCCTTTCCAGAAATTGAATCGTTCTAACGCTGCAAAATATTCTTCCATGATTGAAATATTTTACACAAATATACAAATATTCTTTTACAAAATAAAATTCCTAACTAATTGAAAGAATATTCTTTTATAAAAGAAAAATGCATGACGTTTTATGACACAAACGAATACAATGAAAAATTGAAAATGAAAGACTGAAAATTTAATTAGATAAAACACAAATTTTAGTATCTTGGAATCGAAAAAAACAGAATCTTATGAGAACGATCAGCCGGTGTACCCAAAGCCTCACCCTTCTTGTAATTGCCACCTTCGTCCTTTATTGTCAAGCAAAGGCGCAATCCGATGGCGCCAGCCTGTACCAGAAATTCTGTGCCCAGTGCCACGGTGCCGACCTCTCCGGAGGTAACGCATCGAGCCTGCTGGACGGGATCTGGCAGTTTGGTACCGAGAACAGTTACGTCGTCCGCAACATCAAACACGGAATCCCCCACCTGGGCATGCCTTCGTACGAGCGGTCCATGACCGACGCCGATATCAGGGCGGTCGTGCAATACATCCGTGATGCAGAAGCCGACAAAGGGGTTGTTAAGCCGCCCACACCCGCGATGGTGGAGACAATGGACTATTTCATCGAGGTGGAGACCTTTGCCGATAACCTGGAAGTTCCGTGGGCCATCGATTTTATCGATCCGGCCACGGCACTGATCACGGAAAGGCCCGGCAGGTTACGGGTGGTTAAGAACGGAATTTTACTGTCCGAGCCGGTAAAAAACACCCCAAAAGTACTGAACGAAGGGCAGGGGGGACTGCTCGATGTGGCTGTCGATCCCGATTACGCGCAGAACGGCTGGATCTACCTGGCCTACAGTCATGTCCTTGCAAACCAGGATGGCGATCGCCCCCCGGCCATGACGCGGATTGTTCGCGGGAAGATCGAAAACCACACCTGGACCCGGGAAGAGCTGCTCTTCGAGGCGCCGCATGAGACCTACAACACCATGCGTCATCACTACGGCTGCCGCATTGTCTTCGATCCCTGGGGATACCTCTACTTCGCCGTGGGCGACCGTGGCAGAGGATTCCAGGCGCAGGACTTCACCCTTCCCAACGGGAAGGTGCACCGCATCCACACAGACGGACGCATTCCGGAGAGCAATCCCTTTCTCTACGATGAAACGGCCATGAAATCGCTCTATTCATTAGGCAACCGGAACATCCAGGGGATGGCCATCCATCCCGGAACAGGTGAGCTGTGGGTCACCGAACACGGTCCCATGGGCGGCGATGAGCTGAACCTGATCCGCGCCGGGAGAAACTACGGCTGGGAAACCATTACCTACGGCCGGAACTATAACGGCACCACGATCACCGAGCTGACCCACAGGCCCGGGATGGAGCAGCCCAATTTCTACTGGAACCCCTCCATCGCGGTCTGCGGCCTCGATTTTTACACCGGCCATCTCTTTACCAAATGGAAAAACCGCCTGTTGGTGGGAGCCCTGAAATACGAAGAGGTGCGCCTGTTGCAGATAGAGGATGAGCGCGTCGTGCACGAACAGGTGATTTTTAAAGGTGCCGGCCGCGTTCGCGATGTCTCTACCGGTCCCGACGGCGCCATCTATATCGTGCTGAACAATCCGGGTAAAGTGATACGTCTGATTCCTGAAAAATAATAAACCATTTTTATCATGAAGTTCCTCACCACCATCCTGACGCTCTCCCTCCTCACCCTGTTCTCCTGCAACCGCCTGCCGGAACCACTGCCGGAGATCGACCCATCCCTCACCTTATGGTACGACAAGCCCGCCACGGTGTGGACCGAAGCGCTGCCGGTCGGCAACGGCCGCCTGGGTGCCATGATCTACGGCAAAACAGACCGGGAGATCATCCAGTTCAACGAAGAGACCCTCTGGACGGGCCAACCCCACGACTATGCGCGGGAGGGAGCCCACCAGTACCTGGAGGAGCTGCGCCGCCTCCTGTGGGAAGGCGAACAGGATGAAGCGCACGAACTGGGAAACCGTCACTTCATGTCGGATCCCATGCGCCAGCTGAGCTACCAGCCTTTTGGCAACATCCTCCTCACCTTCCCGGGACACGAAACGGTGGAGAGCTACCAGCGCCGCCTCAGCCTGGCCGATGCCCTCTCATCGCTCTTCTATGAGGTTGACGGTGTGCAGTTCAAGCGGGAGGTGTTCGCTTCAGCGCCCGATCAGGCGATCGTCATCCGCCTGGAGTCGTCTAAAAACGGAGCGCTCAACTTCACGGCCGGCCTCAACTCGCCCCACGCCGATTACGAAGTTTCGGTAGAGGGTGATCAGATCATCCTGAGAGGAAAGGCCAATAACTACCCCGTTGAGCCCCGCTACGAAGGCATTGGTTATCCCGAAAGCCGGCTCACCTATGAAGCACGGCTGCGGGTGAAGGCGGAGGGGGGCGGAGTGGTTCAGCGCGACAGCACCATCGAGGTGGTAGATGCGCGTCATGCCACGCTCACCCTAATGGCAGCCACTTCGTTTGTCAACTACAACGATATCAGCGCCGATCCGGCCCAACGCTGCATCGACGATCTTACTGCTCTCGAAGGAGGATCCTATAAGTCCCTGAAGGAAAAGCACCTCACCGACTACCGGGAACTCTTCCATCGCGTGGATCTGGACTTGGGAGCTTCGGAACTTTCGCTTCGTCCCACCGACCAGCGTCTGATCTCCTTTTATGAGGATGAAGACCCCTCCTTAGTATCCCTGCTCTTCCAGTACGGACGCTACCTGCTTATCTCCTCCTCGCGTCCGGGAACGCAGCCGGCCAACCTGCAGGGGATATGGAACGACCGGCTGGCGCCGCCGTGGGACAGCAAATACACCATCAATATCAACATCGAGATGAACTACTGGCCGGCGGAGATGACCAATCTGGCCGAGTGCGCCGGACCCCTCTTCTCTATGGTGGAAGATCTGGCCGTTACGGGTCAGCACGTGGCCCGCGAGCACTACAACCTGAAGGGGTGGATGGCACACCACAACACCGATCTCTGGCGGGGAGCCGCACCCATCAACAACGCCAACCACGGCATCTGGCCCACGGGGGGCGCATGGCTCAGCCAGCACCTCTGGTGGCACTACCAGTACACCGGCGATACCACCTTCCTGAGAACCCGCGCCTGGCCGCTCTTCAAAGAGGCCTCCCGCTTCTTCGCCGGTTACCTGGTGCCCGATCCCGAAAATCCGGAGTGGCTGGTAAGCGGACCCAGTAACAGTCCCGAGTTAGGTGGAATGGTAATGGCCCCCACCATGGACCACCAGATCATCCGTAACCTCTTTGCCAACACCATAGAGACCGCCGAAATCCTGGGTATCGAAAAAGAGTTTGCGGAGATGCTGAGAGAGAAACGGCAACGGATAGCACCCAACCGGATCGGACGGCACGGACAGCTGCAGGAGTGGCTGATGGATAAGGACGATCCCAACGAGAAGCACCGCCATGTGTCGCACCTGTGGGGGCTTCATCCGGGCGATGAGATCCACCCGCTCACCACGCCCGAACTTGCGGAGGCATGTAAGGTGACCTTAGCGCACCGGGGCGACGGCGGAACGGGATGGTCGCGCGCCTGGAAGATCAACTTCTGGGCCAGGCTGTTGGATGGCGACCACGCCTTCCTGCTGCTGAAGAACCTGATGGTGCCATCCATCACCCAGGATACCGATATGCGCGACCGCGGCGGGCTCTACTACAACCTCTTCGACTCCCACCCGCCCTTCCAGATCGACGGGAACTTCGGAGCTGCCTCCGGTATCACCGAGATGCTGCTGCAGTCGCACCTCCGGGATGAAGAGGGCAACTACTACCAGGATCTGCTGCCGGCACTGCCCTCAAAGCTGGCCAACGGGAAGATCACCGGGATCAGAGGACGCGGCGGATTTGAGCTGGATATCGCCTGGGAAAATGGGGCGCTGACAGCCGTAGAGGTGCGATCCCTCATCGGAAACAAACTGAACCTCAGATATAAAGGACAAACCGTCTCTATGGAAACGACCCGGGGCGAGAAGGTGCGAATGGGGATCGACGGATTTTATTAAACCATTGATCGCACCATACATTCAGGTCACCACAATGATCCGGACAAACTGGTACCAGACCGGCTAAAAAGGGATCCCGTTTATGGCAAAGCCTCGGCAAGGCCAAACCGGTAAACAGAGGTTGTCTGGTACACCTCCCCGGGATGTAAAATAATAGATTCAAAAATTGATCTGAGGTGACCGGTGCTACTCTGTTTTTGTCAGCTGATGAAACACCGACTCGAGGTTCTGCTGCCGTTCCTGGAGGGTAAGCAGCACGAGGTCGTTCTCCACGGCAAAGCGGAAGATGACGGGACGGATATCGCCACTGCCATCGGACTCAATCTCCCAGGCACCCGCTCCCTGCACCGCATGTTTGATTCCCGGCAGTGCCATCAGCTGATCCGGGTGCACCGGGCGGTCGAACTCCGCCACCACCACCTGGTTCCCTTGCAGCTGACCGCTCTTCACCTTCGCGATGGATCCGTCGGCCACGATCTTCCCCCGGTTGATGATCACCACCCGGTCGCAGACCGCCTCCACCTCCTGCATGATGTGCGAAGAGAAGATGACCGTCTTGTCGCGGCTGATGGTGCGGATGAGGGTGCGGATCTCCTCTAACTGGTTGGGATCAAGGCCGGTGGTGGGCTCATCCAGGATCAGCACCTGCGGATCGTGAATCAGCGCCTGCGCCAGTCCAACCCGCTGGCGATACCCCTTCGACAGGGCACCGATCTTCTTATGCTGCTCCCTCCCCAGCCCCGTCAGCTCAATCATCCGCTCTGCCAGCGCCCTCTTATTGCTTAACCGGTAGAACCCGGCGGTGATCTCCAGGTACTCACGCACATAGAGATCGGTATAGAGGGGATTGTGCTCGGGCAGATAGCCGATGTGACGGCGGAGCTCCGTACTGCTCTTAGTTATCTCCCGGTCGCCGACCCATACCTCCCCCTCATTGGGAGGCAGATAACCGGTGATGATCTTCATCAGCGTCGACTTCCCCGCGCCGTTGGGACCAAGAAAACCGACCAACTCACCACGACCCACCGGAAAAGTGACCTGATCCAAAGCTTTTTGCTTTCCAAATAACTTTGTTACCTTATTGATTTTTAAGTCCATATATTTATAATCAACAACAAAAATAGAGGAATCTTTTTAATTTGAAACCATTAACGTAAATTTGCAGAAAATAGATTTTTTTTAAGCAGATAAACGACCATGTAAAAAATTATTCACGAATGAGAATGATTTTAATTGTCATGTGCGTTCTTGTATACCATAGAAATTTAGAATTTTAAGAACATGAAGGATCGTCATTTCAATTACATCAAAGATATCACCCGTTACGAAAGGCAGAAAACCCTGGAAGTAACTGTGGGTGGCGTAGGTGTCGGTGGCAACAACCCGATACGCATACAGTCGATGACCGACACCAGCACGCGGGACACCGAATCGACCGTTGAACAGATCATAGCCCTCACAAAAGCGGGTGCCGACATGGTACGCATGACCGTAAAAGGGGTATATGATGTCGAGAACCTGAAGAATATTGTTGCGGAGTTGCGGGGCCGGGGATACACTACTCCGCTGATCGCCGATATCCATTTCAATCCGCGGCTGGCCGATATCGCCGCCAAATTCGTCGATAAGGTGCGGATCAATCCCGGTAACTTCTACGATAAGCGGGCCACCTTCGAGGCGAAGGTCTATTCCGACGAGGAGTACAAGGAGGAGCTGCTGAAGATTGAAGAGCAGTTCATTCCGTTCCTTCAGATGCTGAAGGATACCAACACCGCCCTGCGCATCGGCGCCAACCACGGCTCTCTCTCCGACCGCGTGATGAGCCGTTACGGGGACTCTCCATCGGGAATGGCAGAGTCGGTGCTCGAATTCCTGCGCATCTGCAAAAAGGCCGACTTCAACAACGTGATCGTCTCCATCAAGTCGAGCAACACCCGCATGATGGTCTATACCGTGCGCCTGATCAACTACAAGATGTGGCTTGAGGATATGCAGTACCCGATCCACCTGGGCGTGACCGAGGCCGGTGAGGGAGAGGATGGCCGCATCAAATCGGCGGTGGGTATCGGTGCGTTGTTAGCCGACGGCATCGGCGACACCATCCGCGTATCGCTCACCGAAAACCCGGTGAATGAGATCCCGGTGGCGCAGAAGCTGGTCAACCATTTCAAATCGTACCGCGACCACGAGCCGATCAAAGCATCGCTCATCGCCCAGACCAACCCCTTCGAGTACGAGCGCCGCTCTACCCGTCCGGTGCTGAACATGGGCGGCGATAACCTGCCGGTAGTGATAGCCGACCTGGGCGACCGCAGCCTGAACGAGATGCTGCCGATCCGCGGCAAGCTAATACCCGACTACTTCCTCTCGGGGAATAAAATCCTCACCATCGATGGCGAGAGCTACCCGATCATCTCATTGGAAGACTACCTCTACGAGAGCACCCGCTGGGGACGGCTGAAATTCATCCGTACCAACAAGATGGAGTTCGACCGCTTTATGGAGAAGAATCCCGAGATCATCATGAAGCTGAAGCAGACCCGCAAGACGGTGCTGATGCTGGAGAGCTTCAACAAAAATCCCATGGCCGAGCTGCGGGCGTTCTTCACCACCTTCGAGTCGCACATCTGGAAAGTGCCGGTGATTCTCTACCGGAGGTACAACGAGAGCCACCTGGAGGATCTGCAGATCAAGGCATCGGCTGATTTGGGCGGATTGCTGATCGACGGGTATGGCGATGGTATCTGCATCTCGAACGACCGGATCACCTTCACCGAGCTGAAGGACCTCAGCTTCGGCATCCTGCAGGCCACGCGCATGCGCATGAGCAAGACCGACTTTGTCTCCTGTCCCGGCTGCGGACGAACACTCTACAACCTGCAGGAGACCACCAAACGGATCAAAGAGCACTTCCAGCACTTAGACCACCTGAAGATCGGCATCATGGGCTGCGTAGTGAACGGTCCCGGCGAGATGGGCGACGTGGACTACGGCTTCGTCGGCTCCAACAACAACAAAATCACCCTCTACAAGGGACTTAAACCGGTGAAGAGGCATATCCCCTTCGAGAATGCAGTGGATGAACTGGAGCAGCTGATGCGTGAGTACGGCGACTGGAAAGATCCGGTCTGATAAAATGAAGCTATGGCAAAAACACATTGGAGACCCGGAACAATGATCTACCCCCTGCCGGCGGTGATGGTCAGTTGTGGGCACACCCCGGAAGAGTATAACATCATCACCATTGCCTGGACCGGCACGATCAACAGCGATCCGCCCATGTGCTCCATCTCGGTGCGCCCGGGAAGGCACTCGTATGAGATCATCAAACGAACCGGCGAGTTCGTTATCAATCTCACCACGGAGGAGCTGGCCAGGGCTACCGACTGGTGCGGCTGCCGGTCGGGACGCAAGTACAACAAATGGAAAGAGATGAAGCTCACCCCGGCACCGGCACAGCGGGTGAAAGCTCCCGTTATAGCCGAGTCGCCGGTCAACATCGAGTGCGTAGTGAAGGAGATCAAAGAGCTGGGTACTCACCACATGTTCCTGGCCGAAGTGGTGGGGGTATCGATCGACGATCAATACATGAACGAACAAGACGCTTTCAGCTTCTCCAAAGCACGCCCGCTGGTTTACAGCCACGGCCACTACTTCGGCTTAGGCAAAATGATCGGAAAGTTTGGCTGGTCGGTGGAGAAGAAGAAGCGAAAAAAGAGACCATCAAAGGAGAGCGCAAAAAAGCCGGCGAACACAAAAGATGAATAATAGGCCGGCAGACAGCGGGAACTTCAAATATCATTTATAACAACCTTCGCACGCAAAACAACATCAGACTTATTGCAAGGACAATCCAATAACGGATCTCTTAGCATCAATTTCTTACAGACTGAAGATGAAGAAAAATTACCCTCAACCGGCAGGCATGATTTAAGCAAATGTAAATTTAATCAGACCTATTGATTAAAATCGAGAAGAAAATCGTGCTCTTTACCGATCGGTAAAACAATTTCTCTACTTTCGGCCCGCTTAAATCAAAAAATATTTATGATGAGTCAAGGAACCGTGGAAGCCATGCCGCTTTGGTTGTCTATACCTTTTGTGGTTATGCTGTTATTCATTGCCGTTGGTCCGCTGCTGTTTAACCACTGGTGGGAAAACAACCGAAACAAGCTAAAGATATCACTGGCCCTGGGAATCCCTTTATCCATGATTCTGGTAATGCGGGGTCTCCAGGAGGAGCTTATTCACCAGATCTTATTCGATTATATCCCGTTTATCCTTTTGTTGGGAGCACTGTTTATTATCACCGGAGGTATTCATCTGCAGGGTGATATAGAGGCCAAACCCTCTACCAACGCTGTTTTCCTGGCCATTGGGGCCATTCTGGCCTCGTTGATGGGTACAACAGGCGCTGCCATGTTGCTGATCAGGCCCATCATCCGCACCAATGAGCCGAGAACCTATAAGGTACATACCATATTATTCTTTATCGCTATCGTAGCCAATGCCGGGGGGATGCTGACCCCGCTTGGCGATCCGCCCCTGTTTTTGCTTTACCTGAGAGGAACACCATTTATCTGGTTCCTCGGACTGTTCGGCCCCTGGCTCTTTGTTAACGGCATGCTGATAGGAATTTATTATCTGCTCGACCGGCACTACTATAAACAGGAGCCGGCTGCCATCGGTCATCAGAAGCCCTCCGGGAATAACCCCATCCAGATCCGGGGGAACATCAACTTTCTTTTTCTGGCGGGAGTGGTTTTGTCGGTAGCCTTTATAAACGAGCAGTTTATCCCGGCCATCCACCAGAATCACTATCTTGCCTTTATCCGGGAGGGAGTTATTACGCTGATGGCTGTTCTGTCGCTTGCTATCAGCAATAAGGAGATCCGTTATTCACATAACAATTTTTCCTGGGGCCCGATCACGGAGGTGGCCTATCTATTTATCGGAATATTCGTTACCATGGTCCCGGCCCTTCTCTACCTGCGGGAAAATGCCGGTTCCTTTGGCCTCAATTCACCGGCCCTGTTTTACGGCGCAACCGGCGGATTAAGTGCATTTCTTGACAATGCGCCAACAGCAGTCTCATTCCACAACATGGCATTGGGCATGTCCGGTCAGTTTGGTCCGGTCCGGCTGGTAGCCGGGATCCCGGAATTATTTCTAAAGGCAATCAGCATGGGGGCGGTATTCTTTGGGGCAATGACCTATATCGGAAACGGTCCCAATTTTATGGTCAAGGCAATTGCTGAAGAGAACAACATAACCATGCCGGGATTCTTTGGATACATTTTCAAATTCTCTATTATTATCTTATTGCCGGTGTACATTTTAACCGAACTGATTTTTTTATAGCAATATCTGCACTAAAAAGCTACCCCCAAATGAATACCCACCCGGAATCCCGGAAAGAGAAACGGCAACCGGGTGGTGAGATGATCATCCTCTTTATCGAATTTAAGTCTCTTGTGCAGGTAGTTGATGTTCTTAAAAACATCGCTCACCTCACTCTTGATGCTTCCATAGTCGAACCCGGGCTCCTGTGGACTCAGCTGATATTTAAAATGAACCATATGATAATCGATCCCCGCGCCAAAGAAAGAGAGATCGAGTGCCACGCGGTCGGCGATCAACCACTGGTACCCTAATTGCGCACCGGCCCCCAGGGTATTCAGCCTGAAATCGACTTGAAACGTTCTGGCATCAATATCGTCGGAATAGTCCATCGACTGATTCAAAAAACGCAGGTAAGGAGCAATGTAAAATCCCTCCAGGGAAGCTTCCTTATTCATATAAAAACGGTACTCCATCGAAGCGTTGATGCCTCCCTTGCTGTCTTCAAGCGTATAGGCCGAGGGCGTAATGGCTGCATCGGTAATAAAAGGACTGCGGGTGGGCATCATATACCCCAACTTAATGGAAAGCGACTGTTGCTGAGTCAATGCCCGTTCGTAATTCAGATTGAAATTTCCCAGAAAAGCATCGGAAAATCCGGCTTTCACCACATTTTTTTGTCCAAATGCATAGGCACTTAAAAACAGAAAAACGATCATCACACGAAACTTAATCTTATCCATGGCATTGGAATTTTAAAATTGTTGAAAAGTAGGGTTTTTCCCCTTCCTATTTTTCTCCGATGAGGAAAAGTTCTCAACAGGATGGGTTTCATATCCTGAAAATGGTTCTATTTTTGTCGGGCTAACGAACCAAAACGACCGGTGAACCAATTTGATATTTGTTGGTTAAAGGTAAAAATGGATTGAAGCAAATAATATTTATGCATAGTCCATTTCGTGCCTTAAGAGAGAGATAATTTTAACAAGATGAACGATACAGACAAGACGAACAAAATAAGATTTTGCATTGAACGAGCAGAAATGAGCTTGCGAATTCTGTCGAACACCCTTAGAACAGACAATGAAGTGAGGCAAATTAAAATTCATGCGAATTTTATCAGGCCGGAAAAAGTTTTACAAAGAGTTGGCATTTATCCGGGAATACAACCTATAAACATAATATACCAGACAAAAACAAACATAATTTTAGAATAAAAATAATGGCAAATATTCGACAAAAAACAGATAAAAAAGAGAGACAGAAAAATTTAAAAAATCAAGGATTTAATTAACATAATGACATCATATGAACAGAATAAAATTCACCGTAGTATCACTTTTAATATCTATTATGATAAACGCACAGGAAAATCCGCTTTTAGGAGCGTTCACAACGCCGCACGAGACGGCGCCCTTTACAGAGATCAAAAACAAGCACTTTCTGCCTGCCCTGAAGGAGGCGATAGCGCAGGGAGAGGCTGAGATAAAGGCCATCGTTGACAATTCCGCTCCCCCCACCTTCGACAATACCATCGTAGCGCTGGAGCGGTCGGGGCGACTGCTGAGCCGCACGGCCGGCATCTTCTTCAACCTGTTGGGAGCCGAGACCAACGATGAGCTGCAGGAGATCGCGCGGGAGGCATCGCCGCTGCTCACCAAATACCAGAACGACATCTCCCTCAACCCGGTGCTCTTCCGCCGCATCAAAGCGGTTTATGAACAACGGGCAACGCTCAGCCTGACCCAGGAGCAACAGATGCTGTTAGAGAACAGCTACTTAGGCTTCGTGCGGCAGGGCGCCAACCTGTCGGATGCCGACAAGGAGAAGTACCGGGCTATCACCACCGAGCTGTCGAAACGCTCCCTGCAGTTCGATGAGAATGTGCTGAAAGAGGTGAACAGCTACTCCCTGCACGTCACCGATGCCGGCCGGCTGGGCGGGTTGCCCGAAAGCGCGCTGGAACCGGCGGCGGCCAAAGCCAGGGAGAAGGGTAAAGAGGGGTGGATCTTCGACATCACCATGCCCTCCTTCCAGCCGTTTATGAAGTACGCCGACGACCGCGACCTTCGCAAGGAGCTCTACCTGGCGTATAACTCCAAATCGTTCAAAGGCAATGAGTTCGACAACCGGGAGAATGTCCGTACCATCGTCACGCTCCGGCTGGAGCTGGCCCGGCTGCTGGGATATGAGAACTATGCCGCCTACGCCCTGGAGCGGCGCATGGCGATGAATGCCGATGGTGTCTATAAGCTGTTGGAGGAGCTCTATGCCGCATCGCTCCCCGCCACGGAGAAGGAGAAGGCAGCGGTTGCAGCCCGCGCCCGCCGGTCGGGATTCACCGGCGAGCTGATGCCGTGGGACTGGCTCTACTACAGTGAGAAGGTGAAGCAGGAGACGTTCGATCTCACCGACGAGATGCTGAAACCTTACTTCGAACTGAACCGGGTGGTGGATGGTGTGTTCGGACTGGCGACCGAGCTGTTTGGCATCACCTTCCGGCCCAACCGCAACATCCCCGTGTACCACGAGGAGGTGGTCCCCTATGAGGTGTACGATGCCGACGGCACCTTCCTGTCGGTGCTCTATACCGATTTCCATCCCCGCCAGGGCAAGCAGGGCGGAGCGTGGATGAACGACTTCAAGGGACAGTGGAAGGAGAACGACAGCGATTCCCGGCCACACATCGTCATTGTGATGAACTTCACCCGACCCACCGAAACCAAACCGGCGCTGCTCACCTTCTCCGAGGTGGAGACCTTCCTCCACGAGTTTGGCCATGCCCTCCACGGCATGCTGGCCAACGCCACCTACGGCAGCCTGTCGGGCACCAATGTGTACCGCGACTTTGTAGAGCTCCCCTCGCAGATCATGGAGAACTGGGCGGTGGAGAAGGCGTTCCTCGACCGCTTTGCCGTTCATTACGAGACCGGTGAGAAGATCCCCGCCGGGCTGGTCGCGAAGATCAAAGCCAGCGGGAACTTCCTGGCCGGTTACTACTCACTGCGGCAGCTCAGCTTCGGGTTCCTGGACATGGCCTGGCATACCCTGGAGAAGCCCTTCGAAGGCGATGTGAAGCAGTTTGAAGAGGCGGCGTGGAGCAAGACGCAGATCTTCCCGGTCATCGATGAGGTGTGCATGAGCACGCAGTTCGGACACCTCTTCTCCGGTGGGTATGCCGCCGGCTACTACAGCTACAAATGGGCCGAGGTGTTAGATGCCGATGCCTTCAGCCTCTTCAAAGAGCGAGGGCTCTTCAGCAAAGAGGTGGCGGGCGCCTTCCGCGAGCACATCCTTGAAAAGGGGGGAACGGAGCACCCGATGACCCTCTATAAACGGTTTCGGGGACAGGAGCCCACGGTCGATGCCCTGCTCGAACGCTCCGGACTGAAATAGCAGTACCGGTCCGGGAAGTGGGTAAATCCACCTCCCGGACCGGTCAATCCCAAAAGGCTATAAGCTGAACTGGGGGATCTTCAGCCACGCGCCCTCCTGCATGGCCGACTGATGAGCGACGATGCCACCAACCGTCATGTTAAGCGCCATTGCTATATCAACCAACGGCTTACGATCCTGGAGGATGGCCATGATAAATTCATCGGTAAGATACCCGTGCGACCCGCCGTGGCCTCCCGGAGCCACACCCGGGGGAAGGGGCGGCCGTTTCAGGGAGGGCAGCTCTTTCAGGGCACCTTCATACGCCTCGTAATAGGAGCCCAGCAAGCCCCTCACCCGTCCGGTCTCTGAGCCATACCCCTTGCCCACGGTATCGCTGCTCCGCGCCATCCGGGCCGTTCCTCCTTCGCTGGTGCGGTAGAAGGATATCTCCGTGCCAAACGGATTGCCGTACCGGTTGTTACCTTTTTGATAGCGATCCATGACGCTTGAAAGGCCTACGCATGAGACCTCCGTGAAGCTTCCACCCGTTACCCCGACAAAATAGGCATCGGAGTGGGTGGGGTACCACTGGGGGGGCATGCCGTGCCGCCAGTCGTTGTATGAGGCGATGCCATTTTTGGAGTAGTGCCAGTACTCACCCTCGGCATAGGCTACCCGGCCAAATCCCCCCGCCTTAAAGATCTGGCGCATCGCATAGAGATTCTCCCGGAACATGGAGGTCTCAAACATCATATACTTCAGTCCCGTCTCCCTCACCACCGACAAAAGCTCCTCCGCCTCCTCCAGGGAGCCAAAAACAGCCGGAACAGCACAAGCCACATGCTTCCCATGCCGGAGTACCTCGATGCAGTGCCGGGCATGACTGGGGGCATCGGTGGCAACAAAAACCGCCTCTATGCGATCGTCTTTGACCAGCTCCTCCAGGGAGGGATAGGTTTTCTGACACTTCGTAACCTCCGCCAGCTTGGCACACCGCTCGGGAATGAGATCGCTCACCGCCACCACCTCCACGTTGGGATGGTCCTGAAATCCAAAGGCCGCAGCAAACTTACACACCCCATACCCAACCAGTCCGACGCGAACCTTCCGGTCGGCGACCGGCTCCCATCCGGCAGAGGGATCAGCCTCCGTGCCCGTCTCATCAAATCCCTGAATAACCTCTTTGGCCGGTTTTTCCCGGCCCGTGCAGCCCATCTGCTGAAATCCAAGCATACCGGATCCCACACCAAGTCCGGTTAACTGAATAAACCTTCGCCGGTTGAATGGTGATTTGGTTAAAGATCTGTTCATTGTTTTTGATTTTAGTTATGTCAATCTCATTAAAAAGATAAATATAGGGTGAATTTCAACATATTCGAATGAATTCCATTAAATTTGTTATTCAAACGAAAAAGAAAAAACAATGAAGATCCAGTCGACCGAAAAAATGACCCGCACCCCGTTCCAAACCCTTCCGATCCTGGCCGCTTTGGCAGTACTGTTCATCACCGGTTGTCAGGCACCTGCCCCCGCTCCGGAGAGAGACGAAACCGACCTGTCCGGATTTACCAAACAGGCGGTAACAGCAGAAGATCTCTCTCAATGGGATTTCTACGGCCTGGGAAAGGCCTTCGATAGCGGCAGCGGCCAGTTCTGCCTGATGGAAAATGACTCCACCGCCGGGGTGATCCTGATCAGTCCGGAAAGCTACAGCGGCGACCTCGTAGTCCGCTACAAGACCCTGGCGCTCACCAGCTCTACCGTGCTGGTATTCATGCACTCGGTATCCAACCGGGAGAGTCCGGAGGTACTATCCATTCCGGAGGGCTACAACGGCGCCATGGGCCTTTGGGTTACCGAAAAGAACAACTACTTCCATGCATTCCGGAATGCCCCCCACAACGTCACCCCCTTCATCCGGAAGTATCCCGATCCGGACACACAGCTTCTGGGATCGGCGCCGGAGAATGTGATGGTACCGGGAGTGTACTACACCGTGGAGATTGGCCGGGTGGGCAACCGGCTGTGGCTGAGCATCGACGGGGAGAAGGTGGTGGAAGCTACCGATGAGAAGATCTACCCCGGTGGTCACATAGCCTTCCGGGTTCGGGGCACTGCCGGGTTAAAAGCCGCCTGCCTCATCAAAGAGTTGGAGTTATACAGACGGTGAAGTAAAAGGCTGATGCCTTTTAACATTTTTTAACATTTATTCCTTGGCATCGGTTTTCAATACTTGTACCTTTCAAGTCCAATTGAAAAATAATCAACAAACCGATGGCCATGAAACGAACATTTCTGATCCTGGGAATATTTCTGTTGGCGCACGCAGCAACAGCTCAATGGGCAATCAAACATATCGATGAGAATTCTAACAGAACCGGAACGATAAAATTTAAAAATGACTCACTGGGTCTGTTCATGGGAAGTGGCTCTGCTTTCCTAAAAACAACTGACGTTGGCGAGACCTGGAGCAGGAAACAAATAGATATGGAAGTCAATATTAAAGATTTCCAATTTGTTGGTGACTCTTCTGTTTATGCAATTGGCGACCATTACACCGATGATGGAAAAAACTGGTCCGGCAAACTCATTGCATCAGAAAATTTAGGGGAGAGTTGGGATTCCATTTCGATCCTGACCGGGAAACAACTGTACTCTCTTTGGTTCTTCAACTGCGACTCGGGAGTTGTTGCAGGGTATGATGGAATTTACAGAACCGTAAACAGAGGTCGTTCCTGGGATACCGTTTGGAGTACTACTCAATCTGGTTATAAGTATGGAGAGCTGAAACAGATAACGTTCCCCTCTCCCAACACAGGGTACGCGATCGGTATTGGAAGAAACCGGTCAAACAATCCCAATTTCGATCATTTTATGCTAAAATCAAATGATTCAGGAGTAACCTGGGACTCTGTAACAACCTTTGGAAATTCATCTTTGTCTTCCATCTTTTTTGTTCATCAGAATCTGGGGTTTGTTGGAGCAGAGTCGGGACTTCTATTCAAAACTTCGGATGGAGGTAATAACTGGACTGAAATACAAATAGCCCGTTCCTGGAATAGCGTAAAATCGATACAATTCATTTCAGAAAATGAAGGTTATGCGACAGGTGGAGCAAAATTTGATTATTTGACATCAGCAGGGAGTTTGAATTTTTTTATTTCAAAAACAGTTGATGGCGGTGAAAGCTGGGCAAGTTATGACACAACGGGCGTAGTCTTAAACTCAATCCATTTCATAAATGATACCACTGGCTTTGTCGCAGGAGATTATGAGCTAATTATGAAAACCAACGAACAGATTAATAGACTGCCGGAAAATTATCCGTGGCATTTAATTGAAAGCATGGATGTTGATGACAACAAAATACAAAACTTCAACCTAAGGGTTTACCCCAATCCGGCCAATCGTGAAATCACCATCCGCGCCGCCTTTAGCGACAGGATCCAATCCGTTGAACTGGTCAGTCTGAGAGGTGAATCAGTTTTTAAGCAAGCCGGAATAGACAAGACAGAATACCGGGTGCTTACCGGTCATCTGCCAAAAGGAGCGTATATATTAAATGTAAAAACCAAAGAGGAATTGAAAAACCAAAGGATTATCATCCAATAAGTTCAACCGATAAATCTGTGTAATCAGTGAAATCTGTGGCGATCAAAACAACCAAAAAGCAATGATAAAATAAAAAGCGACAGAAATATCATCCGGTAATTATCAACAAACAAGAGATCAGAAAATAATTTCAAAAATTATCAACAATATCAGAAAACAATTAAAATTCAAAAACCATGACAACAAAAACTTTCTTCTTCATCGCGATTTGTTTTACACTGGTAATTGCCTCCTGTAACACCGAAAATGATGACTTGATCCCGGTAAAAAAGGAGACCTTCAGCGGTTACGTACAAAAAGGACCGTTTAACAGCGGTTCTTCGGTTGCCAT
>CAZILU010000035.1:9519-25392 GCA_964540165.1 uncultured Mariniphaga sp. | reverse complement strand
TTCCTGTTTTCTTTCGCAGGCTATTAAGATCAAAAAAGCAGGCACAACGTATAGAATATTTTTTGCACGATTCATAATACTCATTTTTAATTTGGTTAACGATCGGTTAGAACGCACTTTGTTTATACTATATATTTCCGGTTGTTGAGTGTTCCCGGCGATTTTTATCCTTCATTCTTTTGATAAGTAATTAAGTTCAAGTATTATCTTATTATAATTCAATATGTTGTCGATGTGTTTGAGTTTTATTTGAAGCGCAGTTTCCGTGCTGTTCGCAAAGGTGAAGAAATCAATCTCTCCATTTTCAAAACTAAGACTGGCTGTCCTGATGATCTCATCGTAAAGCATTTTTCCATGCTGATCGTAGTAGGATAAAAGCGCTAGTAAATTCGTTTTTGAATTTATCAGTTCCCTCTGTTTTATCTGCAGTAGATCTATTTCATACTCAGAAAATTGTTTCATAGCATCCACCGCCAATTTAGATGCGTTTATTTTTGATTTTTGGGCATTATAGAACAGAGGGATGGAGAGCCCGGCCTCAAATCCATGATAATACTTTGAATCATCAAAAAAATTGGTGCCAACAAAGTAGTTGAATGAGACGTCGGGCAGCAGTTTGTTTTTTTCAATTTTGATATTTGCGTTGGCAAGAGACTCCCGGGTTCTCAGCCATTGAAGGAATGGCGTATCATCGATGTCTCTCTGTTTTTGCTCCAGAACTTCAATTTCATTTGAGACAACGAATGATGAGTCAAAACCGATTAGATTTTTCAATGTTGAATAGGCGTTGTCGATTTCATATTTTAGCGTGTTTAATTGGTTTCTGGTCTGATTTTGTCTGGCCTGGATGTTAAGGAGCTCGAGGTTGCTGATATCCCCTTTCTGATTTCGGATGGTTGCCCCTCGGAGAATTAGCAGGTAGAGGCTGTCGATCGTTTCAAAAATTTGCTTTTTTTGAATGAGAACCTGCAATTCAATGTATTTCAATGAGACCTGTTTGATGATATTTTCGGTTTGAATATTCAGTTCATTTTCTGTCAGATGATGTTCCATTTTTTTTGCCTTCAATTCGGCACCATACAGGGATGGAAATTGGAAATTTTGTTCTACGCCCCAAACTTTCAGTGGATGGTTGTTCTCAGCCATATTGTTTTGATCGGTACCGTAGGTGAATGTTGTCTTGTCCAGCGCTACGGCCGAAGGTATTAAAGTTCTCTGCTCATCCACTTTATATTTCCAGGCTATAATATTTTTGTTGTTTATTATCGCCTGGTTAACAGCATCATCCAACGTCAGTTCATTGCTTTGCCCCTTCAGCCCGTATGCCGGTAGGAGTAATAACAGAATTACGACGCACTGTTTTCCCCGGATAACTTTAAAAGGGAAAATTTTAATATTTATCACATTGTAAAAAATTTCGAACATGATGGGCAGTGCAATCATGGTAAGCATGGTTGAGGTGAAGAGTCCCCCGATAACGACGGTTGCCAGTGGCCGCTGAACCTCAGCTCCGGCGCCGGTTGAGATAGCCATAGGGAGAAATCCCATCGCTGCCGCACCGGCGGTAAGCATAACCGGACGAAGCCTGTCTTTGGTTCCCTGAATGATTAACTCACGCATATTCATGTTCCCATTGATCGTTAACTCCTTTAGGTGTTCGATAAGAACAATTCCATTTAAAACAGCGATACCAAAAAGTGCAATAAAGCCAACGCCTGCTGAAACACTGAAAGGCATTCCCCGAATCCACAACAAGAGAACACCGCCTACGGTAGCGAGCGGAATAGCGGTAAAAATCATGATAGCGTCTTTTAATGATTTGAATGCAAAATGGAGGAAGATAAAAATCAGCAAGAGAGCTACCGGGACCGCAATTAGCAGACGGTTTGTTGCATTCTGCAGATTCTCAAATTGTCCGCCATAGGATAAATAAGTTCCTGGCTTTAAGGTTATATGCTGGTTCACTGTGGTTCGTATATCGGATACCACCGACTGCAGGTCCCGGTTTCGGACATTGACGCTGACAACAACTCTGCGATGCGTGTTTTCTCTGGAAATTTTTGCAGGCCCTTCGGTGTATGCCACAGAGGCCAGTTCCGATAGTGGTATTTGGGTGCCATTGGGGATGGGAACTTTGAGCTGCCGGATGTCATTAATATCGGTTCTGTGTTGTTGATCAAAGCGCACCACCAGGTCGAACCGTTTTTCACCTTCAAAAACAACTCCGGTGGCTTCCCCTCCGAAAGCAGCAGCGAGATAGCTGTTTAGCGTTGTGATGTCCATTCCGTAATAGGCAATTTTCTTTCGGTTGTAATCAATTTTTATCTGTGGCAGTCCGGCTGTTTTTTCGAGAATAATATCGCTGGCGCCGGGTATGCCTGCGATGAGTTCCTTGATCTCATTGGCCTTTTTGTCAATATATTCCAGGTCGTCTCCAAATATTTTTATGGCGATATCGGAGCGAACACCGGTGATCAATTCATTGAAACGCATTTCTATGGGCTGAGTGAACTCATATTCAATGCCGGGGATAATTGCCAGAGCCTCTTTAAACCGGTCAGCCAGCGCCTCTTTGTTTGTGGCACTGGTCCACATTTTTCGTGGTTTAAGCTTGATGATCATATCGATCTCCTCCATCGACATTGGGTCGGTAGGCACCTCCGCTGCACCAATCCTGCTGACAATTTTATCAACTTCCGGAAAATTTTCGATCAGTATTTGTTCCATCCGGGTGGTTGTTTCAATTGTTTTAGACAGAGAGGTACCCGTTTTTAATACTGGTTGGATGACAAAATCACCTTCATCTAAGGTAGGCACAAACTCACCTCCTATTTTTGTAAACAGGAAGCCAGTTATCAGCAGCGCTGCCAAGGCGGCACCTAAAACCATTCGTTTTTGTCTGCATGCCCAGTGAATGACCGGTGCGTATGTTTTGTGTGCCAGGTTCATAATCCAGTCGGAGATGCCTTTTTTGTTGGTTTGAGCGGGTTTGAGAAACAGTGATGATGCTACCGGCAACCAGGTTAATCCCATGATCATGGCACCAATAATGGCAAAACAGAATGACAGTGCCATGGGTTTAAACATTTTTCCTTCGACTCCGGATAGGGATAAAATGGGAATGAATACAATAAGAATGATGATTTGACCAAAGATGGCAGACTTCATCATCTTCGTTGCCCCGTCAAAGGATATAGCATCCATAATGGCCACGCGCTCTTCACCGTTGGTATTTTCGATCTCATTTTTTCGAATTCCAATTCTAAGGGCGATATATTCAACGATAATAACCGCACCATCTATAATGATTCCAAAGTCGAGCGCTCCCAGGCTCATCAGGTTTGCATCGATCCCGAAAATATACATCATAGAGATGGTGAATAGCAGAGCCAGCGGTATCATCGATGTGATTACCAGGGCAGAACGAATGTTACCCAGCAGGAGAATGACCGTGAGCATGACAATAAGGGCACCAAGGATCAGGTTTTCGACAACCGTGAACGTTGTTTTTGCAACCAGTTCACTTCGATCAACAATCGGATTAATGTATATACCTGCAGGTAAGTTTTTCTGTATGTCAGCAACCCTGCTTTTAACTTCATGAATAACCTCTTTGGAATTTGCATTTTTGAGCATCATAACCTGTCCCAGAATGGTCTCACCTTTTCCATTGGCTGTAATAGCCCCATATCGGTTCGCATAACCAAACTGAACCTTTGCCAGGTTTTTTATGAGAATGGGGGTTTTGTCGTTGCTTTTAACAACAATATTTTCAATATCTTCGACCGATTTGACTTGTCCGTCACCACGAATGAAGTAGCTTTGGTTCGTTTTTTCAATATAGGATCCGCCGGAGATGCTGTTATTTGCCTTTAACGCATCAAACACCTCAAGGAGGGTAACTCCAACAGCTGCCAGTCTGGCCGGATCTATGGCTACTTCGTACTGCTTCAGGTAACCGCCCCAACTGTTGATCTCTACAACGCCGTTGATTCCCGATAATCGTCTTTTTATCACCCAGTCCTGAATGGTTCGAAGGTCGGTGGCTGAATATTGGTTCTCGTATCCCTCTTTCAGGTCGAGCGTGTATTGATAAATCTCCCCCAACCCAGTCGTGATGGGTCCCATTTCCGGTTCACCGAATCCTTCGGGAATTTGTGCAGCAGCACTTTTGATCTTTTCCGCTATGAGCTGACGTGGCAAATAGGTGCCTAAACTTTCATTGAAAACCACGGTAACCAGCGATATGCCAAATTTAGAAACCGATCGGATCTCTTCCACACCCGGAAGATTGGCCATTTCCATTTCGACAGGTGCTGTGATATACTGCTCAATCTCCTGAGTTGATAAGTTCCCGGAGGTGGTTATTATTTGTACCTGGTTATTTGTAATGTCGGGGACAGCGCCTACGGAGATTTTAAAAACGGCATATAGTCCAAAAGCTGCAACCGTCAGAGTAAAGAGAATAATGATGAGTTTATTCTTGATGCTGAAATCAATTATCCTTTCAAGCATGGTTTTAGATCTTTTGTTTGATACAATATTAATGAAATTATATGGATCGTCCAATCGAAAATATGTAAGAGAATTTAGCTAATTGAAAGCAAAAAAAAACTGCAGGTAAGAAGCGATGATCCATGGATTGGGAATATTCCAAAAATATTATAAAACAGATGATGATAACGCAGATGGAGAAAGATTTTATTATAACATTTTTCAAAAATTGTATAACATATTAAGATTCAGGAACGCTAATTTTGTAGAAAAGAATTTGTGATGCTAAAGAAAGTCAGTCATATTATAATTGCTTTTGTGTTGTTGCTTTCAACAACCGGTTTGACTGTTTCCAAACATTACTGTCACGACCTGTTCATTTCAGCATCCCTTTTTTCTGAGGCTGAATCCTGCTGTGGTGAAGCTGACTGCTGTCACAACGAAATAGCTTTTTTCCAGGTAGATGATGATTTCGTTTCCTTTGGAATATGGCAACTACCACGGATTGTGGATCATATTTTGTTTCTGCATTTGCCTGGAGATTCTGACCTGTTGCGTCGGCCGGAACCGGCTGAGAATTTAGTTATAGAAAGCGTTTTTTATCCGCCTCCCAAAACTTCAATTATATTGGCCCGGAAGCAGTCGTGGTTATTATGATTTGCTCTTTTTTCCACCCATCATGTGATGCTGGTTATCATTTTTGGTACTCATGAATCATTGGGGATTGAACATAAAGAGTTAAATCATAAATAGATACACTATGTTAGATAAGATCATTCGTTTTTTTTTGGAAAACAAACTGGTAACCGTGCTTATGCTTATATTTTTCGTGAGCTGGGGCATGGTAACCTCGCCATTTGGTTGGGATACCAAAATTTTGCCCTCCGATCCGGTTCCGGTAGATGCCATTCCCGACATCGGAGAGAACCAGCAAATCGTTTTTACTCAATGGCCGGGACGTTCGCCGCAGGACATTGAGGACCAGATTTCCTATCCGCTCACCACATCCCTGCTGGGAATTCCCGGTGTAAAATCGATTCGCAGTTCCTCTGTTTTTGGTTTTTCCAGTATTTACATCATTTTCGACGAGAATATCGAATTTTACTGGTCGCGCTCCCGCATTCTTGAAAAACTGAATTCACTCCCGGCAAACCTGCTGCCCGAAGGCGTTCAACCCGCTTTGGGACCCGATGCAACGGCCTTAGGTCAGGTTTTCTGGTATACCATTGAAGGGCGCGACAAAAACGGCAATCCGACCGGTGGCTGGGACTTGCACGAAATACGTACCGTTCAGGATTTTTACGTAAAATACGGGCTGAATTCCGCAGAGGATGTTTCAGAAGTAGCCTCCATTGGTGGTTTTGTGCAGGAATATCAGGTGGACGTAAATCCGGATGCATTAAAAGCTTACAACATCCCGTTGCACAAAGTGATGATGGCGGTGAAAAATTCCAACCGTGACATTGGCGCGAAAACCATCGAAATCAACCAGGCGGAATACCTGGTTCGCGGACTGGGCTATATCAAAAGTGTGGAAGATCTTGAAAAAGCGGTGGTTGCCATAAACGGCAATGTGCCGGTTCGAATTTCGGACATTGGCGTGGTAACCCTTGGGCCTGCCACCCGGCGGGGCGCACTTGACAAAGACGGTGCCGAAGTGGTAGGTGGCGTGGTGGTTGCCCGTTATGGTTCCAATCCGCTTCATGTAATCAATAATGTAAAAGATAAAATCGCAGAAATAGCGCCAGGCTTGCCTAAAAGGGTATTGCCTGACGGAACAGAAAGTCAGTTGACCATCGTGCCGTTTTACGACCGCACCCAATTGATTTATGAAACCCTCGGCACTCTGGAAGAGGCACTTTCGTTACAAATTCTGATTACCATTTTGGTTATCATTGTTATGATTTATAACCTGCGTGCCTCCTTGCTTATCTCCAGCCTTCTGCCCATTGCCGTGCTGATGGTTTTTATTTCCATGCGTTATGCCGGTGTGGATGCCAACATTGTGGCGCTTTCGGGTATCGCCATTGCCATCGGTACCATGGTCGATTTGGGCATCATCTTATCTGAAAACATTATGAAACACATGGATGAAGCGCCGCCGGAACAAAAACTCATCGAAACCATTTACAAAGGAGCTTCGGAAGTGGCCACCGCCATTTTAACAGCGGTTTCCACCACCATTGTGAGTTTTATCCCGGTATTCACCATGCAGGCAGCTGAAGGGAAGCTGTTCGGGCCGCTGGCGTTTACCAAGACCTTTGCGCTGGTGGCGGCGCTCATGGTAGCGTTGTTCATTTTACCGGCATTTGCTCACTGGTTTTTCGGTGCGCGCATTAAAAACAGAACTGGTGTGAAATGGGTAAACGCAGCGCTTGCTGCAACCGGAGTAATTGCATTAATCGCAGGTTATTACTGGGGTGGCGCGCTGTTATTCTTGTTTGGAATCTCAGGTTTACTAAAAGCCATTTTCTACCATGAAGAACAAAACCTTCCGAAAGCAGTAAAATGGCTCCTAAACCATTCCGGTCTGGTCATTGCCGGAGCAGGCGTCATTTGGCTGCTGGCGAATTACTGGATGCCTCTGGGCGCTTCAAAAAGTATATACCTGAATGTGATTTTTGTAGCGTTTCTGGTGGGACTCATTCTCGGTTTTTTCAGCATTCTGGAATATTTTTATAAACCGATATTACATTGGTGTTTAAATCATAAGGCTGTTTTTCTGGCCATTCCCTCCGTTCTTATACTATGGGGTGCGGCCATCTGGCTGGGATTCAATACCGTTTTCGGCTTTGCAGCCAAAGGGTTCGACAAACTGGGCTGGAATGTACGCACCACTTCGGTGTGGTCAGGCCTGGCACATGCATTCCCGGGAACAGGCAAGGAATTTATGCCGTCGCTTGATGAAGGCAGCTTTCTGCTTATGCCAACCTCCATGCCGCATTCGGGATTGGAATATAACCAAAAAGTGGTGGCGCAACTCGATATGCTGGTAACAAGTATTCCCGAGGTAGAGCTTACCGTTGGCAAACTGGGACGTGTAGAATCTGCACTCGACCCGGCGCCCATCTCCATGTTCGAAAATGTGATCAATTACAAGTCCGAATACATGCTCAACGAACGTGGGCACCGGGTGCGTTATAAAACCGATAAAAACGACCGGTTTATTTTGACCACCGGCGACACCCTCACCAACGAGGAAGCGCTGGAGCGAGGCATTATACGCGAACAGCTGATTCCCGATGAGTGGGGCAGTTATTACCGCAACTGGCGTGCGCATATTCAGTCACCCGATGACATTTGGGATGAGATTGCAAAAGTGACGAAAATCCCGGGTGTGACTTCGGCGCCCAAACTACAGCCCATCGAAACACGGTTGGTGATGCTGCAAACCGGGATGCGCGCTCCCATGGGTATCAAAGTTTACGGACCCGATTTGGAAACCATTGAAGATTTTGGGATGCAGTTAGAAGGAATTCTCAAGGAAGTACCGTCGGTAAAGGCCGAGGCTGCATTTGCCGACCGCATCGTGGGAAAACCCTACCTTCATCTGAACATTGACCGGGAAAAAATTGCCCGTTTCGGATTAAGCGTGGAAGATGTACAGCAAATCATTGAAACAGCGGTGGGCGGCATGAAAATCACTTCAACGGTGGAAGGCCGCGAGCGTTTTCCGGTGCGCGTGCGTTACCCGCGTGAGCTGCGCGACGATCCGGAGATGCTGGAGCGTATTTTGATTCCAACGCCTGCCGGAGCGCAAATTCCCTTGGGACAACTGGTTGAACAGGAATACGTGCGCGGACCGCAAATGATCCGGAGCGAAGAGACCTTTTTAACGGGCTACGTGCTGTTCGATAAAAAAGAAGGATTCGCCGAAGTGACCGTGGTGGATGACGCCCGTAACGCTATCCAGAATAAAATAGACTCGGGTGAGCTGTTGGTACCATCCGGTGTGAGCTACAAGTTTTCAGGAAGTTACGAAAACCAGGTGCGTGCAGAAAAACGGCTGACAATCATCGTGCCGGTGGTGCTGATAATCGTATTCCTGATTCTCTATTTTCAGTTTAAGTCGGTATCCACCTCGATGATGATTTTCACCGGAATAGCCATGGCTTTCAGCGGCGGATTCATTATGATTTGGCTATACGGACAGACCTGGTTTGCCGATTTTTCGGTGTTTGGCACCAATCTGCGTGACCTGTTCCAGATGGGAACGGTGAACCTTAGTGTGGCCGTTTGGGTGGGATTCATTGCATTGTTTGGCCTGGCCACCGATGACGGCGTAGTGATGGGAACCTATCTCGACCAGAGTTTCGCACGCAACAAAACCGATCATTTAAAAGGCGTGCGGGCAGCCGTGGCGGAGGCCGGGCAACGCAGAATAAAACCAGCGGTAATGACTTCGGCTACGACCATTATTGCTTTGTTGCCTGTTTTAACCTCCACCGGGAAGGGTTCTGATATTATGGTACCAATGGCCATACCTGCATTTGGTGGAATGATTGTGGCAGCCATCACCTACTTCATTGTGCCCACGCTCTATTCTTTGCGGGAAGAGTGGAAACTTAAAAAATCGAAATCATGAGAATATTAATAAGTATATTTATTACCCTGCTGACTGTTTCTGTTGGATTTGCCCAGACGCTGGATGATTATTTCAGAATAGCAGCAGAAAATAATCCCGGATTGCAGGCTGAATACAAAGCATTTGAAGCCGCTATGCAGAAAGTGCCTCAGGTGAATACACTGCCTGATCCTACGTTCTCATTCGGTTATTTTTTATCACCGGTGGAAACCCGGGTGGGACCGCAACGGGCGAAGCTTTCGCTCACGCAGATGTTTCCGTGGTTTGGTACGCTGAAAGCACACGGCAATGCAGCTACCTTGCTGGCTGAAGCCAGATACCAGGCTTTTCTGGATGCCCGGAACCGTTTGTACTTTCAGGTGGCTGCTGCATGGTATCCGTTGTACGAGCTCAATAAATGGAGACAAATTGAGCAGGAAAATATCGATATATTGGAATCGTATAAAGCCATTGCTACCATAAAATTTGAAAATGGGAGAGGCTCCATGGTGGATGTTTTACGGGTGGACATCATGCTGAATGACGCAGGGACCCGCCTCCAAATTTTGAACGATAAGGAAAAATCGCTGCTGTCGGTGTTCAATAACCTGTTAAACCGCGATGAAAACGCACCGGTGAAGGTGGCCGATTCACTCTCCATTCAGAAATTGCCGGTTGCTGTGTTGAAAGATTCGCTGCTGAATGAAAATCCGGTTTTAGCTGAATTGGACCTGAAAATAAGGGTCAGCGAAGCCAGTGAGGTGATTGCCCAAAAACAGGGACTTCCCAATGTGGGTGTTGGCCTCGATTATGTCATTGTGGGCGAATCTTCGGGAATGACATCGGCCGATAACGGTAAAGATGTGCTGATGCCCATGGTTTCGGTAACCATGCCGTTGTTCCGGAAAAAATATAAGGCGGCAGAACGAGAGGCCCGGCTGATGCAGGAGAATTTTTCCCTTCAGAAAGAAAACAGGCTCAACATGTTGGTTTCAGAGTTCGACCGGACACAGTTCGATCTGCAACAGCAACAGGAACTTGTTTGGTTATATGAGAAACAAATCGACACCACACGGCAATCGCTGAACCTGCTTTTTACCGCGTATGGCAATTCGGGAAAAGAGTTCGAAGAACTGTTACGCATGCAGCAACAACTTCTTCAATTTGAAAAAAACAAAGCCACAGCACTGACCGGGTTTTATGTTGCCCTGGCAAAAATCAATTATTTAACGGCAAAAACAATCAATTACGATGAAGACAAATAAATTCACAATAATTATTGCCACAGCAACACTCATGGTGGGGCTGCTGGCCGGCTGGTTTATATTCGGTAATTCGGCTGAAGAATTCCACGAAAGGCACGACCATTCGGTTACCGAAGAAGTGGGAAAAAACATATGGACCTGCTCCATGCATCCGCAAATCAGACAATCTGAACCCGGTGACTGCCCCATCTGCGGAATGGACTTAATTCCGCTTGAAGAGGATCTTGAGGAGGGCATCGACCCGATGGCCATTGGCATGTCGGAAACGGCCATGAAACTGGCAAGCGTAAGAACAGCAAAGGTTGGAACGGCCGATCCGGTTAAAACCGTTCGGTTAAACGGTAAAGTCGAAACCGACGAGCGGCGGATTGTCAGTCAGTCGTCGCACATTCCGGGCCGGATTGAAAAACTGGAGGTGAGTTTCACGGGTGAGTTGGTAGGTAAAGGACAGATTATTGCTACGGTGTATTCGCCTGATTTGGTCACAGCCCAGGAGGAGCTGTTCGAGGCGGAAAAAATTAAAGATTCGCAGCCTCAACTCTTTGCTGCCGCCAAAGAGAAACTGAAAAACTGGAAACTGACGCAGAATCAGATTGAGACGATTCTTCAATCAGGTCTTCCCAAAGAAGAATTTGAGGTTTTGTCCGATGTTTCGGGTTTTGTTATCAGCCGCAAAGTAAACCTTGGAGATTACATTTCCCGTGGGCAAACCATTTACGAAATGGCCGATTTATCGCGGATTTGGGTGTTGTTCGATGTGTATGAGCAGGACCTGCCGTGGGTGAAAAATGGTGATACAATTTTCTTTACCATTCAGTCGCTGCCAGGCGAGGAATTCATAGAAACCATCTCCTGGATCGACCCGGTGATCGACCCGAAAACCCGGGTAGCCAAAGCTCGTGTGGAAATGGCAAACAGCGGATTAAAACTGAAGCCTGAGATGTTTGCTTCAGGAACTGTGGAAGCTAAACTGACCGCCAAAGCCGGCGATCTTTCCGTACCCAAAACTGCGGTGATGTGGACCGGAAAACGCTCGCTGGTATATGTAAAAGCTGAAACCGAAACCGGAGTGAATTTTATGATGCGCGAAGTGACCCTCGGTCCGGCGCTGGGCGACAGCTACCTGATTGAAAGCGGTCTGGATGAAGGCGAAGAAATCGCCGTAAGCGGAACCTTCAGTATTGATGCGTCGGCGCAATTGGCGGGCAAATCCAGTATGATGACCCGGTTCGAAAGCAAAACCATGGAAACGCCGCAGGCTTTTCGTGAACAAATTACTGCTGTAGCCATCACCTATTTTGAAGTAAAAAATGCGCTGGTGGACGATGATGCAGAAGCCGCTCAAAAAGCAGCGGGAGAGGTTTTTGGGGCGATAGAAAAAGTGAACATGAGTCTGTTGGAGGGAGACGCGCACCAGCATTCGATGGCATTACAAACACAGTTGCAGGAAGCTGCTAAAATGATTTCAGAGGCTACTGACATTGAAAAGCAACGGGAGCATTTTAACAGGCTTTCCGAAGTCATGCTGGAGATCACTGAATCGTTTGGACTGGAGATCGACCGGACGTACCGGCAGTTCTGTCCGATGGCATTTGATGATAAAGGAGCATTCTGGCTCAGCGAATCTGAGGAGGTGCTGAATCCCTATTTTGGCGATATGATGCTGCGCTGCGGTGAGGTGAAACAGACCTATCGCAAGGGGCAACGCGTTTTAACATCCGATAATTCAAAAAGAATAGCGAATACTGGAGAACATAACCATTAATGGTTCATATAAATATAGTGTTAATCATTTAAAAATAAAAGAGATGAAGACAAAAGCAATGTATTTGATTACCCTTTTTATGATGGGTGCGGTGACCGTTTTTGCAGGAAGCAAAACGGAGAAATTTTCGGTGAAAGGGAGTTGTGGCATGTGCGAAAAGCGCATTGAGAAAGCCGCAAAATCGGTCGAAGGTGTTACTAAAGCTGATTGGAACCAGGAGACCCACCTTTTGGAAGTTACGTTCGATGATGCGAAAGCCAATGTGCAGAAAGTACATAAGGCTGTTGCGGCAGTGGGGCACGACACGCCTTTGTTCAAAGCAAAGGATGAGGTGTATGATAAGCTTCCGGGCTGCTGCAAATACGATCGGTCAGTGCCTTTTAAAGAGAAGGAGAGGAGTGAAGTCCTCAGTCATTAGAAGATGATTATAAAAGGAAAGGCTGCCCATTGAGTCAGGCAGCCTCTCCGTTTTTTGTGTGGTAAATAACTTCGTGGTGAAAGTCCACTTTGAGAGTTTGTAGTTGCCAATCATTAGCCAAGAGCAAGGGTGTCCACTGCGAGGGGGAATCCGAAGGCTATGCGGTAGGGCAAACTTACATTGGGATAACTGAAAACAACATCACTGACACATACCCATCAGGTTATGTGCTGTTGGAGTTCATCGTGTCGCCATCTAACCTCAATGCTGCTTATCGGCAGATGAAACGGAATAAAGAGGCAGGTGGAGTGGACAATGTGGAAGTCGAGTCCTTAACAGATTGTTTGAAAATAATTTGGTTCTGGATTAATGATTTAGCCATTTTTTGAAATCTGACGAGCGGTCAATGCTGACGATGGTGTCAAATTCATCATCGGGTTGTGGTTTCAGTTCCAGTTTTACTCTCCCGCGTGAGTAATTTACCATATTAGAAATGGATGATATGTTCACCAGGTATTTTCGGTTAATCCTGAAAAAGCTGGCCGGATTGAGCAATTCCTCCAGTTTATCCATTGTAAAATCTACATTGTAAGTGCTCCCCTGGTTAGTGCGTAGGTAGACGCCTTTGTCCATCACAAAAAAGTACGCAATATCAGGTACTTCCACCAGTTTTAATTTTGTGCCAACCGTTATTGAGAAACGTTCCCTGTACTTTTTATCTTTTGTAGTTAAAAGATTATAAAGTGATTGGAGGTTGACCGGATCGCGATGTAAAATGTTAAAATGTTCATACTTTTTCAGAGCAGCAGCAAGCTCTTCATGAACGATGGGCTTTAGCAAATAGTCGATACTTTTCAGCTTAAATGCTTTAATGGCATACTCATCGAAAGCCGTAGTAAAGATTACCGGGCTTGAAATGTTTACCTGGTCGAAGATGGCAAAGCTCAAATCATCTTCCAGGTGGATATCTAAAAATATCAGATCGGGTTCGGGATTCGATTTGAACCATTTTACCGATTCGGCAACAGATTCGAGTTCGGCAAGAATTTTAATTTCAGGGTTGTATTCCTGAATCATTTTTTTTAACCGTAACGCGGCAAATGCTTCGTCTTCTATGATTACAACATTCATTTTTATCATTTTTTATTTTTTTCAATTTATTCTGCTTTCAACAAGGGGAGTTTTGCAATAAAGTGTTTTTCTGTTTTAATAAACTCCGGTTTTTGATCTGAAACAAGTGAATAGCGGCGAGTGATGTTTTCGAGGCCAACGCCGGTGGATGCAAGTCTGGATTCCCTGAGGTTAAGGTTGTTGATGATGTTTAACCGTTGTCGGTTGTCTACAAAAATTTCAATTTTCAGCGGTTGGGCTTTTGAAAATGTATTGTGTTTGATGGCATTTTCAATAATCAGTTGAATAGCAATAGGCAATATCAGGTAATCGGAGTAGGAGTTGTCGATTTGGATATCGATAAACAGTTTCTTCATAAACCGAATTTCGAGCAGGAACAGGTAGGCATTTAAAAATTCCAGTTCGGTACTTAAGCTTACCAAATCTTTTTCCTTGTTTTCAAGTACGTATCGATATACTTTTGAAAGCCTTTCGGTGAAGGATTCGGCCAAATCAGGATCAATTTTAATTAGCGATGTCAGTACATTTAAACTGTTGAAAAGAAAGTGTGGATTCACCTGCTGTTTCAGCACCTCAAATTGCGACTGCAAATTCTCCTTTTGAACTTTCAACAACTGTGTGTTTGCTTCGGTCAGTTGTTTTGTGCGCTCGGCTACATGCTGTTCCAGCGTGTTGTTTATCTGTTCCAGTTCTTCCTTGGCTTTAAGTAACTTTAGCTCCTGTTTTTTTCTTTCAGAAATATCGATGATGATTCCGCGCCTTCCCACCACTTTTTCGTCGCGAATAATCGGAGAACCATAAATGAGCACCGGGCACCGTGTCCCATCGGGTCTTTTTACAGTATATTCGTTTGGGGCCGAAGGATTTGTTATCTCCGGCTTTTTAATGACAGTCTGAACCTTTGGTACATCTTCCTTAACCATAAAATCAAGAGCTGATATTTTTTCTTCTGGATTTTCGGGCATAACAATTCCGAAAAACTCTCTGCCGGCGTTATTTACAAACAGGATGTTTCCATCGATGTCGAGCTCAAAAATGGGCTGTGGGAGCAGGTCCATCAGTTCTTTGTAGTTTTGTTCACTTTCGGCAGCGGCAAATTCGGCTTCCTTTCTTCGGGTAATGTCAATGATAATTCCGTCGAGATAAGTAAGTTCATTGTTATCATTATAAATTCCCTTTCCGTTTTCGCTTACCCAAACCGCCTGTCCGTTTTGGTGAATAATCCTGTATTCAAATTCGTAATGCGATTTTTTTGAAATGGCTTTCTGAATGTTTTGCCTGCATAAGCCTTGATCGTCGGGATGAATAATTGCGGCAAATGTTTGTTCAGCATTCTCAATAAATCCGGATGCATGATACCCTGAAATATCATAAATCTTTTCACTGATGTATTTCATCGTGTAATGGTCGTCAAAATTGCACCGGTAAGCTGCTCCGGCCAGGTTCGTGAGGATGCTGTTCAATTGCTCACGGCTCTCGTTTAACTGGTTGGTAATTGCCTCCCGTTTTTTTATTTCTTTCTCCAAATGATGGTTCAGTTTTTTCTCCTGTTCAATCAGTTTTTGGGCATACTTGTTTTTTTCCTCTTCTATTTCAATGCGTGCTTCGGCCTTTACCCTGTTGGCAGCTTCCGTTATAAGATCCTGTTGTAATTTTTCCGCCTTTACTTTTTCCTGCAAGCTCTCATCCAGATAAATCCATGCCTCCAGAATGGACATAAAAAATGCATTGACAACGGAGTAGATAAGCATATTGTTGAACAGAACATTGGGCAATCCCTGTGGATAGTTGCTTATCCAGTGGGCAATCCCTGTTAACAACGATGAAACGGTGACCGCAATAACAAACATGAATGAAAACTGGATTGCTGCTCTTTTAAGTGCCCCCTTGCTCCACCGGAAATATTTATTCAGGTACCGAATGACAAAAAGGTCGGGGTAGGCAATTGCAAATCCGGCAATTATACTGTAAAAAATTCCTCTTATTACCCTGATTGTAAATTCAGTAAAATTGTGCAACTCATGGTATCCGGTAAAATGATTGTAGGAAATAACAATTACCTGTAATACCACAGCCATGCCCAGAACCAGCTTAAAAAGTTTACTGAAGGGGAAGTGCTTATGTATTTGTTTGAATATCATGTGGTATCAATTTATTTTAAACAGCAATAAAAGTAATCAAGCTATTTTATAAAAATAGAATAAATGGGCTGAAAGTGCCGGAATTAATTTTAAGA
>CAZILU010000035.1:0-9509 GCA_964540165.1 uncultured Mariniphaga sp. | reverse complement strand
TATCTGAAGGTGTTTATCTGAGATGCAATTGCGATTCCATAATCAGGATAATAACACAGACTTGAACAGTCCCCGGGAATCCTGCTTTAAAAGGAAAGAGTGTATTCATAGCCATAAAATGGAAAAAAGCCGAAAGCAAAACGCTGCCTCCCGAAACATTTAACAATGGAGTTCCAATTACGCTCAAGGCAATACACCCGGCAAAAAATGGAATAAGGACCAGTTACTTTGTTATTTGAATTATGAGCATAAATTAATTTGTTTCGAAAAGAATATAATATTATTGATAATGAGTGTGTAGATTGAAATGCTTAAAGTGTGGAAATAACAGATTAAAGCAAATTATAGATTAAATAAATTAATCTGCCAGACTAATATCATTGTTTAAAACATCGTTTTTCAAAATTTCTCTGTACCGTTCAGGTTCTTCGAATAGCGGACCATGAGCTGAATTATTAAAAGTGTAAAAACCCTTCAGTGGCGCATTAAGACGGTTGTAATAGTTCTGTGTCAGGTTGATGTTCACAGTCAAATCATATTTGCCGCACATAAAATAAACAGGCACGTTAATTTCGGGATAGGCTTCTGAATAATCAGTTTTGAGCGCTTGGGTTTTCAGACCAGTTTTTGGCAGGAATACCAGTTTTGATTTCCAGATATTGAATTTCTCTCGCAGAGTATAAGCCCTGCAGGTCCAGACCGGAAAGAAAATGCCTTTAAAAACCGACTTCATGTTACGCATGGTGCCAATACCCAGCTCGTGCATCAGCTTGTCGCGTGTGCCTGAGTTGAAAAATGCAATTAAATCTTTTTCAGTTTCCAGGTTATTGAATTTCTGCAATGCTTTTTGCGTTTTTTTATTATTGGTTTTGTGGAAATTATTTTTTTAAATCACAGGATAATAGCTCACGAATGAATGAAACTTACAGTAATTTTGAAAACCGGAACAGTGGTCAAAGTTTAAAATTATCAACTCATGTCAAAATATAAAATTCATAAATTTCCAAAATCCAGAATCGCTACCATTGATGTTTGCGAAATAGGAAAGAAAAAACACCATGTTGTTGCATTTCTGGAATTTGATGTTACCCGGGCCCGCGAGAAAATAAAAAAATACAAAAAAAAAATTGCAAAAATTTCTTATTCAGCATGGATAATAAAAGTAATTGCCCACACGATTAGCACTCAAAATGCGCTGGCAGCCTTCCGGTTGGGAAAACAAAAAACCATGGTTTTCGACGATGTAAATATTTCGTTTTTAATTGAAAAGGAAATAAACGGCGAAAAAGTTCCAATGCCACTTTTGATTGAAAAAGCAAATACACTTGAAATTGAAAGCATAACCCGACTTATAACCAATGCCAGACAGGAAACGCTGGGAAAAAACCAGGTTGTCATTCAAAAAAGTTCAACGTTGGCAGAAAGAATATATTACCACTTGCCGGGTTTTGTAAGGCGGGCAATTTGGAAATTCATGTTAAAACGGCCCAAAATGGTATTCGCCAAAATGGGAAACGTGGCCGTAACATCGTTGGGCATGTATGGGAAAATAAATGGCTGGTTTATTCCCATTTCCATTCATCCGATATGTTTTGGAATTGGTGCTGTTGTAAAAAAGCCGGTAGTGGTAGACGATAAAATTGAAATAGGGGAAATTATGAACCTGACGGTGCTTGTGGATCATGACGTTATCGACGGCGGAACAGTGGCTCGTTTTATCAATGCGTTAAATAATAATTTTGAAAACGGCTTGTTTTTATAAACACCTGCACACATTTCGCAATAAAATACTGAATTATCTGAGCAAGTTCCGTTTCATTTTTACAACGATAATACGGGGTATTTGCAGGTTGACAAGTTTGGCCACATGTTCGGAGGTTATGTGTACAGCTTTATCCGTCTTTTTCTCAGCCACAATCCAATCAATAAATAAAGTGTCGTTGGTATAATTCCGCAGATTGGCGAAATGAAAATCTCCATGCCACTTGCTATGCTTATATGGCCATCAATGACAAGCGGGTTGATAACCGCATCTTCCACAGCATGAAGCAAAACCACCGGCCAGATTGAATTTGTAATACGAAAAATTTCAACAAACATCACCGTCCAAACTACCATAACAAATACCCCAACCAGGAAGAAGGTAATACGGTTTACAGGTAAAACAGAAGTAATTACCTCCTCGGGCAGAAACTTAATGTAATATGGCAAATGCCAAACTGACCAAATCAATCCTACAATCAGGTATAAAGAAAAATCGCTCAGGTTGAGTTTTATGAGCTTATTTGTAAGATATCCCCTCCAAACAGATTCTTCAAAAATGTTCTTGATAAACTCAAAGATTAGCAGACTCCAAAAGACTGTTGTGAAATCAGATAAGTTGAAGGCTGAAAGATCAATCCATCCAAAAACGCTTCCAATTACCAATATAATTGCAGTTACAGCAGGGAATATAAGGAATGCAAGCGCATACCAAATAGCTTTGGATTTAAGTTGGGGTTTTAACGCAGCATCCTTCCATCCATCCCCTGCAAATGTTCTTAAGACGATAACCGCCAAAAGGGGTAGAACCAGCCAGATGCCCATTCCCAGACTTTCATCTTCAGGTTGTTCAGGAATAACTTTATCTATCAGCATCCCCACCCAGCCACTAAGTATTGCTATAAATGTAAAAATTATCAGGTTTCGAATCACTTTTCTGTTATTCATAAGTTGCGATATTATCGGTTTCATTTAAAATGTATTAAGACACTCTTTTTGTATAACGAAAAATCAAAAAAAAACACCCAAATAATATGAACCAGCAATGCAATGTAAGCATAAATAAATGAATAGGGCGATTTAATCATCATTTAAATCCGATATGGCGGAAAAAACCATGAGATGAAATGAGCATGGCGGTTTTTGACACAAACGAGAAAAATCAAATCTTATGCGAGTTCCATCAGGCCGGGAAAGCGAAATGAAACCGGAAGAAATATTTGTTGAGAAGAATTATACAGACTAAAAAATTAATTAGATAAAAGTGAGTCAGTTGCGTGCAAGCAGATCGGTAAAAACAATCAGGACTAACTAATTCAATCCCTTGGCGAAGGTGAGTCCCTTTACCTTTTTGTCGGCCCCGGAGTATATGAGCAATCCGAACATCAGGCAGTCTTCATTAAAAGCATATCGCCTGATGTTAAACGCCGATAAAAACTGCAAGTACGCGAAACACAAAAAAAAAACGATGCCAGAAAAACTGCATAAAGCGGGTGCGTTGGAGGATTATCCACTAGCCGTCCTGTTCCAATGGCAAAAATGTATAGAAATCCTGCAATGGTGTCCCAAACTCCACTCGGAGCTAAGGTTATGGCAAGTGGTTTAAGTGATTTTGATTTCAAAGTAAAAATACAGGTTAATAGTTTCCGTATGCCGCTGTTAAGTGCAGTTTTAACAATCCCGTGCCTTCCAAACTTTTGTACTTTAGTTTCCAGTTTCCAGAAACGGCAGGAAACGATTCATCTATCATATAGTTTCCCGCTTTTATTATCCGTTTGGTGAAAACTATATCGCCGGTCGAATTTATCAGTTCAACCAAAACAGCGCCTTCATTTAAGCTACTTTCTCCGTTAAGATTTACCGCCAGGGCGTTGTTGCCGATATGCATAATTGTTAATCCTGTAACATTTTTTTTAAAACCGGTATCAAATCCAAAACGGATAATCGGTGCAGTTATGCAGGCAGTAACCGCAAAAAGCAAAAGAAAACCTTTTTTAAGTTTCGCTGTCGTCATTTTTAACTAAAGGATTTTAAAAAAAGGGGAGCGATTAACTACTCCCCTTTGCTGAGTTTTCTGCTTTTCTAAAATCTTTTAACAATACCAATCCGGGCAGAAACAGTTCGGTGATCGAGCTGGTAATTCGTTCCTTCAAAAGCGGTTTCACCTGCCAGCCAGTTGTATTTCAAGCCGGGAGCCAGACTCCAGTTTTTGCCCAGCGATATTTCTATGCCACCTGCTGCCTGCCAGCCAATACCATGACCGGTATCGCTGATGATGTCGCCATTGTTGTTTTCCATTTCAATGTGACTGTATAGCGCGCCTGCCCTCAGAAAATAGGAGACCTGTGAAGTACCAATCGGCTGTTTAAACTGCAATCCCAAAATGTAACCCGTTTGTTCAAAATCAATATCTGAACCTGCAAATGATTCGTCGGCGTTAAAATGGCTGTATCCCCATCCCCCGTAAACACTGATAAATGGCATAAACCGGTACTGTAGAATTGTCTCAAATCCAAGACCGCTATTGAGACTGGCCCCGGCAAGGTCACTTGAAACAAATGATACATCGCCATTGATTTCAATTCCGAAACGTTTTTCGTTTTCCTGAGCCAACGCTGTAAGTGAAATAAGAACTGACAGAGTGATGCAAAAAAAAGCTTTTGTTTTCATGATTTAAATTTTTAAATGATTATTACTAATTCACGATCCAAAAGTACTCTGAAGGTTATCGCTATTAAAAAAAATCGGGATGAAGGTGTTTTATTTAAGGTTGAATCTGTTAAAGAATATTTTAAATGGAGATACGGTGTCTGTGAACCAGATTTATCATGGACCGACCGTTTTCGTATGTTCCGTATGGGAGAATACAAGATTGTCAGAGCGTATAACGCGGCACTTCAGGTGCATTTATTTTAGAAAAAATCAGCAAAAAAATTTCGTTAATTAAAAAATAGGCTTTATGTTTGTGTCCTACTAAAATGGTAGGATAAAAGAATAATGATAAATGAATGAAACGAGCATGACGTTTTTTGACACAAACGAGAAAAATTAAATTTTATGCGAGTTCCATCAGGCCATGAAAATGAAATGAACCCGGCAAAAATATTTGTTGAGAAGATGTACAAAAACTGAAAATTTAATTAGATGAATAGATCACTCTCCATAAACAGCATGATGTGTATGTGTTGCTGTATGTTGTCTCAACATGTGGAGGGTATTTCTATGTCTGGTTAGATTCCGTAAAAATAGTATAAGCAGATAGGTAAGGCCCTTCACAAATATGGTGAGGGGCTTTTTTTAAACTTTTAGAAAGATGATTTATAAAAATGTATTGGAACTCATTGGAAACACACCCATCGTAGAACTTGAGAGCTTTAGCACCAGGCATTCAAGGATTTATATGAAGCTGGAGAGCCAAAATCCCGGAGGCTCGATTAAAGACCGGATTGGCTTATCTATGATCGACCACGCCGAAAAAGAGGGAAAGATAAAACCCGGCGATACGTTGATTGAAGCAACCGCCGGCAATACTGGTCTGGGACTGGCTTTGGTGGCTGGTAAAAAGGGGTATAAGTTGATTTGTGTTATTCCTGATAAGATGAGCCGGGAAAAAATCGCGCATCTGAAAGCGTTGGGAGCAAAAATTGTAATGACCCGTTCCGATGTGGGGATCGGTCACCCCGAGTATTACCAGGATCTGGCAAAAAAGTTATCGGAGGAGATACCCGGTTCATTCTATGTGAATCAGTTTAATAACCCGGCCAACTCACTGGCACATGAAACGACTACCGGTCCGGAGATCTGGGAACAGATGAACCACGATGTGGATGCCATCGTGGTTGGCGTAGGCTCCGCCGGAACTATCGGCGGGCTAACGCGCTATTTCCGGAAAACAAAACCATCGTTGCAGATGGTACTTGCAGATCCGGAAGGTTCCATATTGAAGGATTATTTCTATACCCGTCAAACCGGTCAGGCTGGAAGCTGGTATGTTGAGGGAATCGGTGAAGATTTTGTGCCGGTACAATGTGATTTTTCATTGGTCAGCCATGCCTATTCCGTTACCGATGATGAAGCGTTTAAAATGGCAGGGAATCTTTTAAAGAGCGAGGGTATTCTGGCGGGTTCATCCACCGGGGTACTGCTGGCTGCGGCATTGAAGTATGCCGGAGAGCAGACATCACCCAAAAAGATTTTAACATTTGCCTGTGATACAGGAAATAAGTATCTTACAAAGATGTTTGATGACCAGTGGTTAACTAAAAATGGATTTTAATATGAAGTTTTCAACCAAAGTGATTCATGCCGGGCAGGAAGCGGATGCTTCTACCGGCGCAGTGGTAGTACCCATCTATCAGACCTCCACCTATAAGCAGGAGGCGATCAATCAACATAAGGGTTTTGAGTACTCCCGAACGGGAAATCCGACGCGACAGGCATTGGAGTCGTGTCTGGCAGCGCTTGAGGGAGGGGTGTTCTCCCTGGCATTCTCATCGGGACTGGCGGCTGAGCATGCTGTTCTTTCAACGCTGATGCCTGGTGATCATGTGATTGCGGCTGAGGATATGTATGGAGGTACCTACCGGCTGTTTGAGCAGGTGTTCAAACCGATCGGGATAGAGTTCAGTTATGTGTCTGGTCATCCGGTCGATTTTGAAAAGGCTATCCGCCCGAACACCCGGCTGATCTGGATTGAATCGCCTACCAATCCGTTGTTACGAGTTATAGATATCTCTGCGGTAAGTGTCGCGGCCCATAAGAAGGATATTCGGGTGGTGGTGGACAATACATTTGCCTCCCCCTATTTTCAGCAGCCGTTATTGTTGGGAGCCGACCTGGTGGTGCACAGTGCAACGAAGTACATCGGCGGGCATTCCGATCTGGTTGCCGGGGCAGTGGTTCTTAATGATAACGTGTGGTACGAGAAGCTGAAATTCCTGCAAAACTCGATCGGCGCTATTCCCGGTCCCTTCGACTGCTGGTTGATGCTGCGGGGATTGAAGACATTGTCGGTCAGGATGAAGCAACACGAAGAAAATGCGTTGAGGATCGCCGGTTTCTTAGAATCCCATCCCGCGGTTTCCCAGGTGTTTTATCCCGGTTTGCCAACCGATCCCGGGCATGACACGGCAAAAAAGCAGATGTCCGGTTTTGGCGGGATGCTTGCTTTTCGGCTTCGGGGAGGGGATAAGCACACCGTCGATACATTCCTGAAGCGGCTAAAGATCATATCGCTGGCCGAGAGTTTGGGCGGGGTGGAGTCGCTGATATGCTATCCGCCTGCTATGACTCATGGCTCCATTCCACGCGAGGAGCGGCTTGTGATCGGCATCACTGATGATCTGGTCCGGCTATCGGTGGGGATTGAGGATGCAGAGGATCTGATATCGGAGCTGGATACCGCGTTGGAAAGTCTGTAAGAATTCTGCCGGATGATTTAGGGGTTGCTGACTTCGAGTTGTTTGTGAATGAACCGATAATCTCCTCCAAAGCTGTTTCGATGGTTGGAAAGTTGAACTTAAATCCGGCATCCGGCAATCGTTTGGGCACAACCGACGGGCTTTGGGTGAGCAGGGAGGCTGCGTTTCCATACAGCAGTTTGAGGGCCAATGGCGGGACCGGAATCATGGCCGGCCTCTTAATTTGCCGCGCGAGGGCCCTGGTAAATTCGGTATTGTTGATCTCCTGGGGTGCTGCCAGGTTATAGATACCGCTCACCTGATCGTTCTCTATAGCCCAAAGAAAAGCCCGGGTGACGTCTTTTTCATGCACGAAGGGAAAGGGTTGGCGGCCATGGCCGATCTTTCCGCCAATTCCCATGCGGAAGGGGATCAACAGCTTTTTGATGGTCGCCGATTCGCGTCCTAAAACGACAGCGATGCGGAAGATGGTCAGCGTGGTATCTTCCGGCAGTCCGCTCCACGATGCTTCCCACGCTTTCACCACTTCGGCTGTAAATCCCGAATCAAAATTGTGGCTGGTCTCATCGTGACGGGCCCCATGCTGGTATATGCCTATTGCCGATGATCCGATCACCCTGCGTGGGCACCGGTCGGGCGGCAACAGGCTGATGGCCTGAACCAGGTTTCGCGTTGTCAGGGTTCGGCTCTCTAATATGACTTTCTTGTTTTTGTCGTTCCAGCGCTGTAAGATGGGAGCTCCGGCCAAATGAACAATAGCATCATGCCCCGACAACCGGGAGGCCAAATCTTCGGGTGACCCATACAACAGATCTCTTCCGACAGCCGTGACCTGATGACCTTCTTTTTGCAGAGCTCCGGTCAGAAGCTTTCCCAGATAACCCGATGATCCGGTGATGATGCAATCCATCTGATTATATTTTTAGTTTGTATTTCTCATCTCATTAAAAGGCAAAAGTAAAAAGTTAAAAGGCAAAAGTAGTCGTATTATATTTATGCATTTTCTTTAGTCTTCGGCCCTTGGTTTTTAATTTTTTTCCCGGCTTGGTGATGCTAAATTATAAAAAAGAGAATGCATATAGTTAACGTGACAGAAAAGTTTCATGATCTTTTTCATTACCCGGATGATGTTTGTTACTTTTACACGTTAAAATGTGATCCTGAATGTTACGAAGATTTCATATCTATTGGAAACGCCATTCACAACGGTGGTTGCATCAGCTCATTCTATGGCGGATTGCCCGGATACCCGAGCGGCAGTTCCTCTATCTGTTGAGCTTTGTGGTGGGGATTGTCAGCGGATTGGCCGCGCTTACACTGAAAAATCTGATCCATTTTGTGGCCGAACGGCTGACCAGTTGGTTTGAGGTTGATTCGATCAGTTATCTTTACCTGGTTTATCCGCTGATCGGTATCTTTTTTACGGTGCTTTTCGTGCGGTACTTCATTAAAGATGATATCGGTCATGGGGTATCAAAGATCCTTTATGCCATATCAAAGCAGAGCAGCCGGTTGAAAAACCACAACACCTGGTCATCGATGGTTGCCAGTTCACTTACCATCGGGTTTGGCGGATCGGTGGGTGCTGAAGCTCCGATTGTACTTACCGGGGCATCGATCGGATCGAATTTGGCGCGTCTTTTCCGGTTGAATTACAAGTACGTGACGCTGATGATAGGTTGCGGTGCAGCCGGTGCCATTGGCGGTATTTTTAATGCACCCATCGCCGGAATCGTCTTTACTCTGGAGGTGCTGATGTTAGACCTGACCATGGCTTTCCTCATTCCGCTTCTGATATCAGCCGTTACTGCTGCTACCTTGTCTTACTTTTTTATGAGCGATGAGGTGCTGCTCCACTTTTCAAATATCCAGCCCTTCTCTTCCGATACCATTTGGTTCTATATTTTATTGGGAATTTTTACGGGATTGGTTGCCATCTATTTTACGCGGATGACCATGGTGTTGGAAAAGAAGTTTAAGCTGATAAAGGTTTGGGGCATTCGTTTGCTGATCGGAGGTGCCGTCATGGGATTGCTGGTTTTTCTTTTTCCTCCGCTATGGGGTGAGGGATACACCAACATTGGTATGATCTTTAATGGTCATGGAAATGAGCTGATGAACAACTCACTCTTTTTTCAGTTTCGGGATAATCCCTTTACCCTGCTGATTTTTTTGGGTTGTATTCTCGTATTTAAGGTGATTGCCATGGTGGCAACTACCGGTTCGGGAGGTATTGGCGGCATTTTTGCCCCGACACTTTTTATGGGCGCTATCGCGGGATATTTCTTCGCTGTGGGAGTCTCTTCCGTAACGACGATACACCTTCCC
>CAZILU010000034.1:0-25406 GCA_964540165.1 uncultured Mariniphaga sp. | reverse complement strand
TATTCTTGGTGGCGACTCCTATCTGGCTTCGGTAGAGCAGACCCTGGCCGGACTGGGTTTTGAGCGGAGTGATTTTAATCGACCGACATCGGAGTTCAGTGGTGGTTGGAGAATGCGTATTGAGTTGGCTAAGCTGTTATTGAAAAGGCCCGATATCATTTTATTGGATGAACCTACCAATCACCTTGATATTGAATCAATTCAATGGTTAGAGAATTTTTTAAAGAGTTACCGCGGTGCTGTTGTGCTGGTATCACACGATAAGGCTTTTCTTGATGCCGTCACCATTCGCACGCTGGAGATTTCGCTCGGAAAGATAACCGACCAGAAGATGAACTACTCCTCTTTTGTTGATTGGAAAAGAGAGCAGCGTGATATTCAGATGTCGGCCTACCGCAACCAGCAGAAGTTGATTGAAGAGACTGAACGGTTCATTGAACGGTTTAGATATAAAGCGACCAAAGCGGTGCAGGTGCAGTCGCGCATAAAGCAATTAGAAAAGATCGACCGCATTGAGATTGAAGAGGAGGATAATTCCGCGTTGAAAATAAAATTTCCACCCGCTCCCCGGTCGGGCCGTGTGGTTGTGGAGGCAAAAGGTGTATCGAAACGCTATGGAAATCATTTGGTCCTTAACGATATTGACCTTATCATCGAAAGCGGATCCAAAGTCGCTTTTGTGGGCCGTAACGGAGAGGGAAAAACCACCCTGGTAAAGGTGTTGCTGCAACAGGTTGATTTTAACGGTGACCTGAAGATGGGACATCAGGTAAAGATTGGTTACTTTGCGCAAAATCAGGCTCAACTGCTGAATGAGGCGTTGACAGTATATGAAACGATCGATGAAATTGCTGTCGGTGATGTACGTACCCGGATCAGAGATATTCTTGGTGCCTTTCTCTTCTCTGGTGAGGATGCCGATAAAAAGGTAAAGGTACTCAGTGGTGGTGAAAAATCACGGTTGGCCATGATCCGTCTGATGCTCGAACCGGTTAATCTTTTAGTGCTTGATGAACCTACCAACCACTTGGATATTAAATCGAAAGAGATATTAAAAGAGGCGCTGCTCAACTTTTCGGGAACGGTGATTGTTGTCTCTCACGATCGCGATTTTTTGGATGGCCTGGTGGATTGTGTCTATGAGTTTCGCCATAAGAAGATCAGGCAGCACCTGGGCGGAATATATGAATTCCTGCGGCGGAAACAGATGGAATCGCTCCGGGAGATTGAAGCTCCGGAATCCGGTTCAACCGGTGTAGCTTCCCGGGTAAAAGAGGCCGGGCGTTCCGATGGGGTGAGTTATGAACTGCGCAAGAATATCAATCGAAACATCTCCCGTTTGGAAAAAGCGGTGGCAGAGAGCGAACTACGGATAGAGCAGCTGGAGCAGAAATTAACGGTGGTGAATCAGCAAATGTCAGCTCCGGATGGCCTTAATGATTCCGGAATTTTTGAGAAATACGATCAAATGAAACAAGATCTGGCTGCTGCGATGGAACGATGGGAAAAAGAGCATGAAGAGCTGGAGAAGTGGGCGTCACAAAAGAGCTGGTGAACGGAATATTTTTTATGCCAGCAACCGAAAATGTTGACTATTATTATTGAAAATGAGTAATATACTCTATTTATAATCAGATTGAAAAAAGATTCAAATGGATCATACAGACTTTATTTTTGGAACCCGCGCGGTCATTGAAGCGATCAGAAGTGGTCGATCGGTTGAAAAAGTTTTGATCAAACAGGGACTTGACAATCCGTTGTTTAACGAATTGTTTCAGTTGATACAGGAGCATCAGATCTCTTTTCAGTTTGTTCCAAACGAACGAATTAACCGCGTTACCCGTAAAAATCACCAGGGTGTTCTGGCCTTTCTTCCGGCGGTTGACTTCACCGCGCTGGAAACAATCATTCCCGGGTTGTATGAGGCAGGAAAGGATCCGTTTATCCTGGTTTTAGATCAGATCACCGATGTCAGAAATTTTGGCGCGATCATTCGCACTGCTGGTTGCGGGGGCGTTGATGCCGTGGTAATTCCGGAGAAGGGGATGGCCCGGATCGGAGCCGATGTGGTGAAAACCTCCGCAGGCGCCATCCATACGGTGCCGATTTGCCGGGTTAAAAACCTGACGCACGCCATCCGTTTTCTTAAAGAGAGCGGGATAAAAATTGTTGCAGCCACTGAAAAGGCATCCGAAGTATATACCGAATGTTTACTGACCGGACCACTGGCACTGATTATGGGCGCTGAAGATAAAGGTATCTCAATACCCATTTTGCAGTTGGCCGATGATCAGGTACGAATCCCGCTCGTTGGTGCCATCGAATCGCTTAACGTTTCGGTGGCTGCCGGCATATTGATCTATGAAGCGATCCGTCAGCGCCGTTAATCATTGACCGGAATGGGCCTCTTAAACGACTGCTCCAGGGAGATAAAGGTCTCTGTACTGGCAATCCCCTGAATCTTCTGTACCTGGTCGCTTAAAATGTGTTTCAGATGCTCATTGTCTTTTGCATATACCTTCAGAAAGATGGCGTATTGCCCGGTAGTGTAATGGCATTCAACAATTTCCGGAATCGACTTAAGCCTCTCTACAACCTCTGAAAAGAGGCCACCTTTTTCCAGGAAAATACCAATGTAACTACAGGTTCTGAAATCGACTTTGGCGGGATTTATATGATATCCTGAGCCTGTTATTACCTGCAGGTCAATCATCCGATTAACCCGCTGATGAACCGCTGCTCTGGAAATGCCAACCTCAACGGCAACATCTTTAAATGGGATCCTGGCATTCCGGGTGATAATATCCAGGATCTTCAGGTCAATATCATCTAATGTGCTTCTTAATGTCATGGTAAATATCAGTTATTTTTGCATCGGATCAATCAGCGAATAGGAACTTGTCGCTTAAAGTCCATTTCAAGTGATATAAACGTTTCTGTGCGGGCAATACCCTCGATGGCCTGAAGATCTTCATCAATGATCTTCTTCAGATGTTTGTTGTTTTTTGTCTGAATTTTTATAAAAATGGCGTATTGACCGGTGGTATAATGGCACTCAATTATTTCAGGAATTTTTCGCATGGCAGCAACGACCTGCCGGTGGTAATTGGCTTTCTCTAAATAGATCCCCATGTATGCGCAGGTGTTGTAACCCAGTTTTTGCGGATTGACAATAAATTCGCTTCCGGTTACGACACCAATGTTTAGCAGTCGTTGCACCCGCTGGTGTATGGCTGCTCCGGAAACACCACATTCACGGGCAACTTCCAGAAAAGGAATCCGCGCATTTTGGGTAATGAGCTTCAGGATCTTTTCGTCTAACTGATCAATATCGGCAGGCTGTTCTAAGTATTCTGATTTATCCATGTTCGATGCGTACTAATAGTTTCAAATTATAAAACAAATGTATTAAAAAATTATAATTATTAATCAGAAATGCTTTAGAACATTCTGAATCTAACAATTTGTAAAAAAAAGACGCTTAATTGCCGATTTGGGGGGAGGGTGTTCCGAATCCATTTCTAAAATCGTTACCGGAAGGCTCCTGAAAAACACGCAACTCAAATTCGGGGATTACAGCAAGGATGTGATCAAATATATCGGCCTGAATGGCTTCATAACGCACCCATGCCTTTTCTTTGCTGAAAACATAGATCTCGATGGGCAACCCCTTCTCTGTGGGTTGAAGATGGCGGACAATAAAGGTCATATCTTTGTTGATCATTGGATTTTGTTGAAGATAGACCTCCAGGTATTTTCTGAATATCCCGATGTTGGTTTGCCGTCTGCCACTGATCACATCTTCGTTTGATATGTTTTTTTTCTGATTGTAAGCCTGAATCTCTTTCTCCTTTTCAATGATATAGTCCCGGATCAGAAGAAATTTCTGCAATCGGGCTAACAGGGCGCTGTCGCACAGCTTTATGCTGTTCATGTCAATATTGACGGCTCTTTTTATGCGTCTGCCTCCCGACTCTTCCATCCCTTTCCAGTTGACGAAGGACTCTTTAACCAGCGCATAGGTTGGAATGGTTGAGATTGTTTTATCCCAGTTTTGAATTTTTACGGTATTTAAGGTGATGTCAATGACGGTCCCGTCAGCACCCCGGCTCTTCATCTCAACCCAATCGCCAATTTTTACCATTTGGTTTCCGGATAGCTGAATGGAAGCCACAAATCCCAGTATGGAGTCCTGGAAAATCAGAAGCAATACAGCTCCCATGGCACCCAGACCGGCTAACAGCACGGTTGGGTTTTTGCCAATCAGCAAAGAGATAATGAGGATTCCGGAGAGAAAGAAGATCAGAATTTTAAGTAACTGGATGTACCCTTTGATAGGCCTGTGGACCGAATAATTTGTGGTATTGTATATGTCGAGCCCGGCGTTTAGCAATGAGTTGATAACAAATACCATGATCAGGACAAAATAGATCTGGGCTGTTTTTATGAGAATGCCGGCTAACGAGAGGTAATAATCCTTTGACAGCATCTCCAGGGTAGATTCGCCCAAAGTCTGGAGATCCTGGTAGTGTTCGGGGGAGGAGAATCCGGCCGAGTAGTAGAGAATGAATGCCGGAACCAGGTGGGACAGATTGCTGAACACTTTTCTTCGGACCAGGATGTCATCCCAGGTCGTCTCTGTTCGTCTGGCCAGGCGGACTACCAGGCTGACAATGATTTTACGCGTAACAAAATGGCCTATCCACGCTAACAATAATAGTGTCAAGAGTGTACCAATTGCTGCCCCGGGTTTCGCAAACAGCTCCAGCTGATCAACCGAACGAATGGTCTCTAATAGTAACTTGTAGAGTGATCTCATTAGAAATTAACAGGATAATTTTATATTTTAGCCAAAAATAGTAAATGCTTTTTTAATGAGATGGATCCTTTGGATAATTCTTCTGTCTGTTTCTTCAGTAGTTTGGAGTCAGATATCTTTCGATCAATATTTTACGGGTCAATCGCTCCGTTTTGATTTTCTTCTTGCCGGAAATTCAACAGAGGTAAAAGTATTTCCGCAACAGATAAAGCAGGAACCCGTTTGGAGTGGATCGCGGGTTCATCTGTCCGATCCCTTTGGGTATGGTAATTTTCGTTTTGAAGTATTCGATGACGATACCGGAGAGTCACTTTTTTCGAGGGGATTCAACACTCTTTTTCAGGAGTGGCAGACAACTGCCGGGGCAAAACAGATCGACCGCTCTTTTTATCAGGCCATTTTTTTCCCTTTTCCCAAACAGAAGGTTCTGTTGCAGATTGATGCCAGGAAGCGGGATGGCTCATTCAAAACCATTTATGAAACGAAAATTGATCCGGATGACTATTTCATCATTCGTGAAAAACCATTTCCCTATGAAACGGTTCCCATCCAGGCTTCGGGCGATCCGCGGAAAAAGGTTGACCTGGCCATTCTGGCCGAAGGGTACACCGGCACAGAGATGGATCAGTTTTTGGATGATGCCCGCCGGTTAACCGGTTATCTGTTTGAAGCCACGCCATTCAAAGAATTCAGGGATGATTTCAATGTTACCGCTGTTTTGACTCCTTCGGCGGAGTCGGGGACCGATATCCCCGGCGAGGGAATTTACCGGAATACCACCTTTAATTCAACCTTTTATACGTTTGACATTAACCGCTACCTGACATCGTCGGATATGAAGCCGGTTTATGATGCTGCAGCCGTGGTTCCTTACGATCACCTTTACCTTCTGGTCAACAGCGATCGGTATGGCGGGGGAGGTATATATAATTTTTTAAGTATTTGTACTTCTGATAACCGAATTTCCGGCGAGGTATTTATTCATGAATTTGGCCATGGGTTTGCCGGACTTGGAGATGAATATTACACATCCGATGTTGCCTATGAAAATTACTATAACCTTACGATTGAACCTTGGGAACCCAACCTGACCACCCTGGTAGATTTTGATGCAAAATGGCGCTCTTTGGTTTCAGACTCCACGAAGATTCCGACTCCCAGACATCCCGATTATAGTGAAACGGTGGGTGTTTTTGAAGGAGGCGGGTACCTGGCCCGCGGGATCTATAGTCCTTGGATGAATTGCCGGATGAAAAGCAATAACACCGAGTTTTGTCCGGTTTGTTCCGAAGCAATCCGGATGATGATTCAATATTACTGTGAGTAATTCCCGGCTGGTTAAAAGCACAATTGAGGTACCAGATAATTTCGGACATAAATGTCAACTCCCTCTTCCAGTTCGGTGAAATTACGGGTGTAGCCGAGCTCCCTCAGCTTACTGATTTCGGCTTCTGTAAAGTATTGATACCTGCCACGCAGATCGATCGGCGTATCGATGAAAGAGATCTCGGATTCCATCCGGAGACTTTTAAAAACCGCATTGGTAAGGTCTAAAAAAGAGCGCGCTTTACCGGTGCCAACATTATAGATGCCCGGATTCTTTTGGTTGTGCATGAAAAAGAGCATCACATCGGCAATATCTTCGACGAAAATAAAGTCACGCATCTGCTCCCCGTCTTTGTAATCTTTATGGTGAGATCTGAAGAGCTTCATCTTCCTTGTGTGTTGAATGGTCTCGTAAGCGTGATAAATCACAGAGGCCATCCGTTTTTTGTGATACTCGTTCGGACCATAAACATTGAAAAACTTTAAACCGGTCCAGAAAGGCGGTGTACGTACCTGTTTCAGTGCCCAGACATCAAAATCATGTTTAGACCAGCCATACAGATTGAGCGGACGCAGGTTGGAAACATTATGGTGGTCATCTGAAAATCCAACCTCACCGTTTCCATAGGTGGCTGCCGAAGATGCATACAGCAATGGTACCTGAATCTCGGAGCAGATGTTCCACAACCGCTGGGAGTAGATCAGATTGAGTTGTTGGTAAAGTTCGGGCTCCTGACCAACCGTGTCGGTGCGTGCTCCCATATGAAAAATGAAATCCACATCGGAAGCATTTTTAATCAGCCATTTAAAAAATGCATCCCTGTCAATGAATTTTAAATATTTTTTGTGAAGAAGGTTCAGGTCTTTGGCAGGATCGTCAAAGCGGTCAACTAAAATTAAATCGGTATAGCCAGCCTTATTGAGTTTTCCAACTAAATAACTGCCTATAAATCCGGCTGCTCCTGTAATTACTATCATTCTTTCAAAGCGGTTTAATTTGGCAAAGAAAATTAAAAAATTCAGCCCTGCAAAAGGTTTTAGGATATAACTTATCCAGGATCATATTATTGTGTGTAAAGCAAAAATTATTTCTGTTGAGCCGATTTTCTATATTATATTTCTTTCAAATAGTGAAAACGAATTTCGTAATCCTCTTTTCTGAATGAAAAAATGGTAATATTTGTATGATTTTAAAAAACAATACGATGTGTACACCGGAAAAGAGTATAACCAACGGTTATGAACGGATTGATCTCTATGATGCCAATATTACCGAAGCGTTAGCCGAAAACTACAGCCAAATTTTAAAACTGGTTGGCGAGAATGTTTCCCGCGAAGGCCTGGATAAAACTCCGGAAAGGGTTGCTAAGGCCATGCAGTTTTTGTTGCAGGGGTATAAAACCGATCCGGTGGAGATTCTTCGTTCGGCTATGTTTACGGAGGATTACCGCCAAATGGTCATTGTAAAAGATATTGAGATCTACTCCCTGTGCGAACACCATCTGCTCCCTTTTTTCGGGAAGGCACATGTGGCCTATATCCCAAATGGCACCATCACCGGATTGAGTAAGATCGCCCGCGTCGTGGATGTTTTTGCCCGCCGTTTGCAGGTGCAGGAGCGACTAACAATGCAGATAAAAGAGTGCATTCAGAATACGTTGAACCCATTAGGCGTTGCCGTGGTGATAGAAGCGCAGCATCTATGTATGCAGATGCGGGGAATCCAGAAACAGCACTCCATAACAACCACCTCCGATTTTACGGGTGCCTTTCAGAAGACTGCCACGCGCGATGAGTTCATTAAGCTGATCAGCACGAAGTTCAGTTAACGAAATTGAAGTTTGCCGTCAATCGGTCCGGCTGATCGCACCAGGGTTTCAGAAGAACTCCAGGCATACAGGGGCCGGCAGGTCCAGCGATTTTCCGGTAAATACGGGAACTCCGGTCCCGGGATCGATTTGAAATACGGTGATATTCCCACTTCTCTGATTGGCTACCAGCATAAATTTTCCATCGGGACTCAGAGTGAAGTTTCTTGGCCAGTCACCTGGTACCGGAACCGAGGTTATCCACTCTAACATGGCGTTGTTTTGATCGATGCGGAACACAGCGATGGAGTTGTGCCCCCGGTTTGATCCATACAGAAAACGGCCATCGTGAGATGCGTGAATGTCGGCGCAGAAGTTTTCTCCCGTAAATTCATCCGGAAGGGTAGCCACGGTCTGTATCTCCTCCCAAATCCCCCGTTTTTTTTCAAAAGCGGAAATGGTTGAGTTGAGCTCATTGATGACATAAAGCACGCGTCCGTGGTTGTGAAATTCAAAATGGCGGGGACCGGCGCCTGGCTGCATTGCGAGAGATTTCTGTTTCGCAGGGACCAGCCTTCCCTTTCGAATATTAAAAAGATAGATCTGGTCGGTGCCAAGATCGGCACTGAAGGCCTGCCTGCCATCGGGCGTAAACCGGATGGAATGAGCATGTGGCCCTGCCTGCCTTCGCACATCGGGTCCCGATCCTTCGTTTTGGATTACTGAACCTGCTTCTTCCAACGCTCCTTCGCGGGTGATCCGGTATAGGGATGTGGTGCCACCGCCGTAGGTGGCAATGGCTGCGTACCTGCCATCGGGAGAAACATCAACATAACAGGGACCATGGCCATTTGACGGCTGTTTGTTGATAAAGAGCAACGAATTATCCGGGGTAATCCGGTAACTCTGGATGAACCCGTCGGATCCCTTGCTCCGTGTGGCAACAAAAAGTATTTTACGATCGGGACTCACCCGCAGGTATGAGGGATCTTCAAACCCTTTGAAGGTGTTAAGCAGGCCAATATCACCTGTTTTACTGTTGAATCCCAGCAGATATACGCCTTCGGCTCCTTCCGATGTGAAGGTTCCGGCAAAAATTTTTTGGTCGAATGGCTCCCGGGCTGTCAGTGAAAGAAAGGGTGCCAGAAACATCAGCGTTAATAAATAGTGATTTAGCTTCTTCATGTTACAGAATGGATTGGATTGTCCAAATATATAAAATCATTTGTAAATGGCGGGAGTGTCGGATTAAACGAATAATCCTGACCGGATTTTTTTATGAAGGGGATGTGATCAGTTTCGAATGAAAGTGCCCGTCTGTTTTTGATGGTCATGTTGTAAATTTTTTTATTTTTATGGAATAATTGTCGATTGATGAATACATATCAGTTGCTCAATGGAATTAAATCGGAACAGAAAGAGCCGCGACGGCGGCATCTCTATTTCATAAAGAAAAGAATTAATTTTATTAGAGTATATGAAAACAACAAAAATCTATTTTTTATTGATCCTCTTGATGGGATGGAGCTCTCTTGGTGCACAGAAGCTGGAAAAAATGTGGGAGACGGAAGGGTTTAAGGTTCCGGAGTCGGTTCTGTATGAAGAGGTACAGGACGTTATCTATGTGGCTAATATAGATGGTAATTCGGCGGAGAAGGATGGTGCAGGTTCAATTGCTCTGCTGAATCCCGATGGAACCATCCGGAATCCGGAGTGGGTCACCGGTTTGGATGCCCCCAAAGGAATGGCTATTACTAATGGCCGGCTGTATGTGTCTGATATCGATCGGCTGATTGAGATTGATATTGAATCGGGCCGGGTGGTTAGCCGGTTTTTTGCACCAGGAGCGGTATTTCTGAACGATGTGGCAGCTTGTGGCGACGGATCGGTATTTGTTTCTGATTCCCGTGGATGCAAAATTTACCGCCTGCAGAATGGAAGCCTGACCCTGTGGATGGAGGGCGCTCCTTTTGAATCGCCAAACGGCCTGTTTACTCAGGGAGGAAAGCTCTATGTCGGTGATAAGAATATCTATGAGGTAACCCTCGAAAATAAATCGGTGACGATGATCATCCCGGATGCCGGTGGGGTTGACGGCCTCGAAAAAAATAATCAGGGCGAGTTTGTATATTCAAACTGGCCTGGAAGAATATTTATTCACCGAAATGGCAAAAGCATCAAATTGTTAGATACGACCAAAGAGGAGAAGAAGACAGCCGACATCGATTATGCACTGAAACGGGATCTTTTGCTGGTACCCACCTTTTTCAGCAACAGTGTTGTAGCCTATAAAATTGTCGATTAATGGTCAAATAACAGAAAAATTAAAACCTTTTAAATAATGGAAAAGCCGATTATTGCTGCAAAAGTTCCTAAGAAAGTAACGCTGGAGCCTGGTTCTTACTATTGGTGTGCCTGTGGAAAAAGCAGCAACCAGCCTTTTTGTGACGGCTCTCACAAAGGATCCTCATTTGTGCCGTTGAATTTTACCATTGAGGAGACGAAAGATGTTTGGCTGTGTCAGTGTAAGCAGTCGAAGAATAAACCCTATTGTGACGGAACGCATCGCGAACTCTGATTCATCCGGTTACTATTTCGGATGAGTGTTTTGCAGGGGTTATGGTATCGACAAATTTCTGCGACTTAACGGTTCTTTCTGCAGATTTCTGAGATGGTTCAGAAAATGTATTTTCTTTGTGCAAAATTTAGGTTATGCAAAAAAGAAGAGTCAATGTGATTACGATGGGGTGTTCAAAAAACCTCGTCGATTCGGAGGTGTTGCTGAACCAATTGGAGAGAGGCAGGTTTGAGGTCGCCCACGACTCAAATGAGACCGGATTTGATGCAGTCTTTATCAACACCTGCGGATTTATTCACGATGCCAAGCAGGAATCGATCGATATTATTCTTGATTATGTCGAGGCAAAAAAGCGTGGCGACATCGAAAAATTGTATGTGATGGGGTGTTTGCCGGAGCGATACCAGACAGCGCTGGAAAAGGAGATTCCGGAGGTTGACCGCTATTTTGGAAAATTTGACCTGAAAGCCATTGTCGATGAGCTGAAGCTGACGTATGCCCCGGAATATATTTACGAACGAAAAATCACAACTCCTTCGCATTTTGCGTATCTGAAGGTCTCTGAAGGGTGCAACCGTTCGTGCGCTTTTTGTGCCATCCCGCTCATGACCGGCAGGTACCGGTCGCGAAGCATGGAGAGCCTGTTGCAGGAAGCCCGGTACCTGGCCAAAAGGGGCGTGCATGAGCTGATCGTAATTGCTCAGGATCTCTCTTATTATGGTACCGATCTTTACGGGAAACCGCAACTGGCGGAACTGATCGAACAGATTTCGGCCATCGAGGGTATTGAGTGGATTCGTTTACACTACCTCTATCCGACCAAATTTCCATACGAAATTTTACCGGTGATGCGTGATAATGTAAAAGTATGCAAATACCTCGACCTTCCACTTCAGCACATTGCCAATCCCGTATTGAAAAATATGCTGCGTCATGTTACCCGTGAGGAGACTAAACAGTTAATTGAGCGAATCAAAAATGAGATTCCGGGGGTGATGTTAAGAACCACGATGCTGGTGGGATACCCGGGCGAGACGGATGCCGATTTTGAGGCCTTGAAGCAGTTTGTCCGGGAAACCCGGTTCGACCGGCTGGGGGTATTTACCTATTCTCACGAAGAGGGAACTTATGCCGCGAAACGTTTCAAAGATGATGTGCCGGAGGAGGTTAAGCAGGCGCGCGCCAATGAGATTATGGAGCTGCAACAGCAGATTTCAGCGGAACTGAACCGGGAGCGTATTGGCAAAATCTATAAAACCATTGTTGACCGTCTGGAGGACGACAGCTATGTCGGTCGAACGGAGTACGACTCCCCCGAAGTGGATGGAGAGGTGATTATTCCGGCGACAACAACGCTAAAAAAGGGTGAATTTTATTCTGTCAGGATAACCGGAGCAGACGATTATGATCTGATTGGCGTGTTGGCAGATTAGCAATTAATTAGTTGTCAAAGATGTAGATGATAGAGAGTTGTTGTTGCTGATCCAGATCTTTCCCTTCAAGAAGATGAAAGGAGAGGTTGAAGCGCCCCTGCACATTTTTATGGTTTATGAAGTACCAGATGATATCGGTTCTCCAATAGCTGTTTAACCGGTAAAAGAGATCCCCGGTTTTGAAACGATGACCTTCACCGGCATGCAGCACCGAGCGAATGCCATAATTTTTATATCTTCCGTTTCCCTCTGCAAAAAAGCTGACAGCATGCAGATATCCGTCGGTTATGCTACGCTCGCGAAACGATGATCCCAGGATTCCGGCTTTTAGCACACCCTGGATCTTTGATGATTCTTCGGTACGAATGCCTGTTTGCAGAGCGTACCCCAGGTAATCTTTCAGAAAATTTCCCGGAACTGCTATTTTTGCTCCGGCATCGTGGTAAAGAATGAAGAAGTTTTGCAGGAAAATGTTCTGGTGAAAGATCTCACCTGAAAATCCAGCCATGAAGTTCTCCCGGTCGGTGTCGGTCTGGCGACTTACCCAGTCGACAAAACCACTCTCTTTTCCCCAACCCCAGCGCACTTCTCCAAACAATCCCTCGATATTGGGCCGGTAGTATCCCAAGGTGTCTGTGATCATAGCCAGAGGAAAGTCAATGAGATTGCGGCGGGGGAAGGATCCAAAGCGAAACGTTCTGACCTCATCTTCCCAGGCATAGTAGAGCGTTAGTTTGGGTGATTGGCTGTCAATGGTACTTCCAAACTCATAAAAATGGCTGATGCCCCCCCGCAAGCTGTGCCGGTCGATATCAACGCCGGCTTCAAATGAACCCCTGCTGCCCAGGATGGTTTGAGCCCAGGCCTTTCGACTGAAAAACTCCCGGTTATCGCCAATCCCTTCAAATGTGCCCTGATATCTGAACTGCTGGGCATGGGCCAAACCGGTTACAAACAGCGTACAAAGGAGTAAAATATGCTTCATCTAACATTATTTTTGTAGCGAAAATAGCAAAACATTTGCACTCTTTTGGATAACAGATTTCCTTATTTGAGAAAACTTCAACTCAGCTTTAAGAAAACTTCTCTGATGCAGGTCTGGTTCGCGATCGGCAAATTTTTCACTATTTTTACCCTCGAATTAGAAAATAGATTTAAAGATAAGAAATATGGCTATTTTAAAATTTGATGAGACATCGTTTGAACAGGTTAAAGAGGGTGTACAGCGCAAAATCATCCATACCGATCATCTAATGACTGTATTGATTGAATTTACGAACGGACCATGGGATAATCCCGATCCATTTCACTCTCATCCGCACGAACAGACCTCATACGTTGCTGAAGGTGAGATTGTATACTACTGCGAAGGAGAACCGGAACAACATCTCAAAGCAGGGGATATGTTTCTGGCACCTTCCGGAAAGCAACATACCATTAAGCTTTTATCTTCCAGGGCACGGCTCATCGACAGCTTTACGCCCATCCGGGAGGAGTTTCTGAACCGGTAGCTTAAGGCCTGCTCTTTTTGTTTGCAGTTAACGCCCCGGAGGTGATGGGCGCTTAAAATGTATAGACCAAAGCCAGCCCTCTATGCTTTCCGGTTTGAAACGGGAAGATGTCGAATCTTTTCAGGTGCTCATTATCCCATTTATATTGATGAGTGCGATATACAAGTTCGGTAGAGAGGATCCCTATGCCGGCTCCCATGAATACATCGGAAACCCAGTGGGCACTTTTTGCTACCCGCATAAAGCCAACGGTGGCAGCACAGGTGTAGGCACCGACACTGATCCAGGGACTCACAGCTCCGTACTCTTTATGAAGCACGTGCGCGAAAGAAAATGCTTTGGATGTATGTCCCGAAGGAAAGGAGTGTATCCCTCCGTTTGGGCGCTCTTCGTTGATCCAGATCTTTAATCTGTCGGTGATAAAGCCATTGATTATAAAGCTTTTGACTGCCAAAGCCGTTTTGTTTCCAAAATTATTTTTACCCGGTATGCCGGCTATGGTGAGTCCGTAAACGGCGGCAATCGGTGCATATTGGAGGTAGTCATCCATCCGGCTGTGCCAGGAAAAATTCGACGCTGCAAAATCGCGTACAGACGCTTTTATGTCGGGCATGAAATGCAGTGCAGTTCCTCCTGAAATTAGAACTGCCGGTGTAATCCACGGCGTTATGCCATTTTTTTGTCCCCTCGGGTCAACGTATTCTTTCTTGGTTGAATCGGCCGGTTCATCTAAGGGCGTTGGGTAATGCCTGTCAAATTCTGATATCGGGAAGAAATTCTCTTTGCCGGAAACATTCATTTTTAGCTTTCCTGGTATGTCGGCACGGGAGGAGATGGTCATTGCAAACAACAGGGAGGCCAGAAGCACCGTTTTTGTATGTGAACAGGCTTTCACAAACCTGCTCTTGAAATTTTTTTGATAAACCGGATGCATTGCTGGTTAAAAATGGTTGGCTGGTCCAGGTTGCAAACGTGTCCGCTGTTTCTGATTACCAGCAGTGTCGAGTTGATATGCCTTTTTACCAATTCAGTAACCATCGGCAGAAACATATGGTCTTTTTCGCCCATAAGATAGAGTACCGGTGCTGATGCCTCTTTAACAATGAACTCTTTGAGGTTGTGACGAATTTCATCCGACATGTGCAACCATTTTCGAAACTCTTTTTCTCCCAATTTGATCGCTTCCTGAATAAAGAGTTTTCTCGATTGTTCGTGCTTTCTGGAAGGAATTAAAATCCATGCGTTTAAACGGTATAGCCACATGTAGGGAAGTATGGCGTTGAGCAGTTTGGCCATGCTTACCAGTACATTGATTTTTTTATTGAATTGAACCACGGCACCTCCTAATATGATCGATTCAGCCCTTCCCGGAGCCAGTTTGTCAATAGCCCGGATTACGATGCTCCCTAATGAAATTCCTACAAAATGAGCTTTTTTGATCGACAAAAAATCCATGGTTTTGACAACGTCAAGAGCGATTTCATCGAACCGGTACATGTCTTCACGAGAGTAGTGCGATTTCGATTTTCCATGACCCCGAAGATCGACCAGGAGAACATTAAAATGCCGTTTAAAATCGCGAAGTTGCCGGTACCAGACCACATTGCTGCCTCCGGCTCCATGAATAAACACGACCCAGGTGGCGGATGTTTTATGTTCGAATACTTTGTGATACAACATGGGCATAAAAGTAATACTTATTTTTGTGATAAAAGAATACCACTTAACCTTACGTTAAGTGGTTAAACGTTCCAACGTCTTCTTATCATTCGGAATGTGGCTTTTCCGGGCTTGGATAACCCGGAATCGGATTATCTCTTTACAAAATTTCTCTGAAAAATTGTCTCCTTTCCTTTTTTGAGTGTAACCATGTAAATTCCGCTTTCCAAATGGGATACCGGAATGGTCATCCCGGAAGCGATGGGTTGCTCATGAACCTTTGTGCCATTTGCCTGAAAAACTTCCATTTGAAGTTGGCTTTCGGAGCCAGGCCAATGAAGGGTTATTGATTCCGCAGCCGGATTGGGATAGATGGTTAATTTCCGGTTCTGGATTAAATCGGTATAGGAGGAACCTATTGGGGAGTAGTAATAATTGGTCCGCTCATCATCAGTCCATCCCCCATCAACCCACGTTGAAGTTTGAATCTCTGTCATTGCTTTGTTCATAGTAATTCCCTGATAGCCATCTAAGTATGAGAAAAGATAGTAGTAGTCTGGCCAGGCAATCATGGAAAAATCGGCACTGCCATAAATGTACTGGTCTTTCCAATCTTCAACCCAGGCATTCCCAGGTTTATCCCATGAGTAGTTTATCTCTGTGTCAACATCACCGGCTGCATTGTAGGAGGTTGTGGTTTTGGATGAAGGCTCCATGGTGAACGTCATATAATTAAGAGATTTATACTCTTCTCCAATGAGCTGTCCCAATCCATTGTATTGCATTTGACTTTCGGAAAAGAGGAGGGGCGTCCCTTCAATAAGGTAATAGGTTTCAATCTTTTCGATTTTACCACCAGCGTTATAGATAAATGCTTCACGCATAGTTTCGATAAATTCTCCCTCATCTTCTGCCCATATCGTTATGTTCGTTAACTGGTCAGACCCATTATAAGTGAATATATACTCCATCTCCAGTGCCCAGTCAGTTCCATTTTCCGTAGAATAATTTTTTAAATTTTTTAGCCGGTTCGGAGCATCATATTCTGGTATGGTTTTTCCTTCCAGATTGAGATTTTTTCCCGGTTCTTCGCGATAATAATTCAGCATTTGGCTGACGTTGCCCTGACCGTTAAACTGGATATCGGTTCGTGAAGCAATGTACCAGTCTTCAATGCCTGCACTCCACTCTTTTTCTATCCATAAGTAGTTCTGATGTAATGTATTGTACGAAAATTCCTCTTTGTACTCATAAACCCAGTTACCCAGGGAATTCTTTTCTCTGGTAACCGTACTGTCAATTTTTAACGTAGGTTGAGCGCTCTTAAGAATAACATCTGTCGCTGAGGTTAGTGCCTGAGCTTTCAGAAATAAGTTCCTGGTTTTTGTCTGTTGATTCAGTTTCAGATCGATCTCCCGGATCCGGTTCTGCATGTAGTCATTGGATTGTGCCATGGTAAAAGTTGCCATGAACAACATTGAAATTAGAAAGGTAAAAATTTTCATGAGGTCTGTTTTAAAAATGAATATTCTGGTTTACTGTGTTTTAAAATAAGTTAATGCGAGTATTTAACTGGTGCATCTGTCATTTTTGAAATGCCGATGCGTTTTCCGATGGATGTTCAGGTTATTTTTCACCGGAAGGCATGGTAAATGATCCCAGGTTGGTTATTTGGTAGTCAGATAGATTAAACCGTTTGTCGGAGTCAGAATCAACCCTTGTTACCTGCATAAAAGATTTTTCTCCACTCTCTTTGTCTATTGAGGTAGTCTCCATCATATAGCCCCAGGGAATGCCGCCGGCATATAGATTCGTTTTGAACAGCGTACTGAAAAAATCCTGGGTATTCATTTTTAAGTCCTGGGTAATCCATATTTCTGATTCACTGGTTTCGTCGTTGTAACGATATTCATCGCAGGAGTAGCCCGCAATTTTTTTCGTACGGCCGGTTTTTTTAACATTAGGATTGGTAAGATAGGCTTCGGGCGTTTCTGCAATATTTTCATTTTCAATGGTTTCACCAATAGAAGAAAAAAAGGCGCTGATACCATATACAATGCCGGTTTTTTCTCCCTTCTCCTCATTTAATATAATGGTTGCTCCATTTTCTGCATCGATAATGAAGATTCCCTGCCCGGATTGCCCGATATCACCGGAAATTGCTTCATAAGCCATGGCTCTGTTTTCCGGATTCAGATGCGTAATAAAGCTCCCCTGACTTTCCTTTTTGCCATTTTTATCGTACGTTTCGATTTGCATCTCAATGAGGTTTTTGAAAGTATAATGGTCGGCAACCGGAACGGGTTCACCCGACATCCCGATTCCTTTCAGCATGTTTTGCATGCGAGCTTCACGTTCCTTTCCCTTTTCGGCTGGAGAAGTCTTTTCTTCGGAGCTGTTTTTGTCAATCGATTCTTCTACTTTATCTAACTGTTTATCAATGGCTTCATCAACTTTTTGCTCGGTTCGTTCTTCGACCTTTTCTTCAACTTTTTCCTGAATGGTCTCTTGTAGTTTTTTTAGAAGACGTTGACCGTTAGTTGGTTGAGTGATTAACATCAGGGAAAATCCTAAAAATAAGAATTTAAACATTATTTTAATCATGGTGCCCATTTTTAAGTTGATTTTATTTGTAGCAATTCTTTTTCAAATTTCGGTTAAATATCATTACGTGTCAAGAGTTTTTTTTATTTTTTTGTTGAATATTTAAATTTAATTTTTATTAATTTGATTTTTTAAAGCATGATTGAGCAGGATGGATTTACTATTTTAATCCGTTTCTTTATGCCATCAGATTTTTATAAATTAAACCAAAATGAGCATTAATTACTTTTTATCCTTTGATTTGGGAGCATCCAGCGGCAGGGCTATAGCGGGTGCCCTTGAAAGTGGCAAGTTAACATTAACAGAAGTTCATCGATTTAAAAATCAGATGATTTCGATTCACGGTTCCAACTATTGGAATATTTTTTCACTTTTTGGAGCGTTGGTTACCGGACTTCGAAAGTGCATTGATGAGCGGGGAATAATGCCTCAATCAATTGGTATCGATACCTGGGGTGTTGATTATCTTTTTTTAAACCGAAAGGGACGGATTACCGGCTTGCCATTTGCTTACCGTGATGGAAGGACGAATGGAATGATGGAACTTTTTTTTAATGAGATGAACCGGGAAGAGACCTATCGCTTGTCGGGGATCCAATTTATGCAGTTCAACACGCTTTTTCAGCTTTATTCATCGGTGGTAAATCGTGATCCTGAATTATTGGAAGCCGATAAGATGCTTTTTATTCCAGACGCCTTAAATTATCTGTTTACCGGAATTAAGAAGAACGAATATACGATTGCCAGTACAGCGCAGCTGTTAAAACCTGGAGAAGTGGCATGGGAAGAGCGTCTTTTCAACGCGGCAGGTATCGATGCTGCGATCTGCTGTGACCTTGTTTCTCCCGGAACTCTTCTTGGTCCGGTTTTGCCGGAGATTCGGAGGGAAACGGGCTGCGGTGAAATACCCTGCATTGCGGTGGCCAGCCATGATACGGCTTCGGCGGTGGTTTCTGTTCCTGCCGAAGGCGATGGATGGGCTTATCTGAGCTCGGGAACCTGGTCCCTTCTTGGAATTGAGAGTTCTCGTCCCCTGGTGTCAGACAAAACATTATCGATGAATTTCACCAACGAGGGCGGGGTTGAGGGCACCACCCGCTTTTTGAAAAACATTATGGGAATGTGGCTTATCCAGGAGTGTAAACGGTTATGGGATTATGAAAAAGAGTTGAGCTGGCAGGATATTGTCGATATGAGTCTCGCATCTGCGCCATTTAAGTGCCTGATCGATCCGGATGACCCTGCGTTTCTTAATCCTGCTGACATGCCGGAGGCTATCAGATCATTCTGTCGAAAGAGCCATCAGCCGGTGCCGGATACTAAAGGTGAGATTGCACGATGTATTTATGAAAGCCTGGCGTTAAAATATAAATTCACGATTGGCCAGATCGAAGGAGTGACCGGAAATGCCATCAAAAAACTTCATATTATTGGGGGAGGTGCCAATAATGAAATTCTAAATCAATTTACGGCCGATGCGGCAGGAATTCCGGTAATTGCCGGTCCGGTTGAAGCAACAGCCATCGGAAATTTACTGATGCAGGCAAAAGCCATGAATGTTGTTGGAAATTTACAGGAGATTCGAACGATAGTGCGAAATTCTTTTGATTTTAAGACTTTTTTACCAAAACCTGATGCAGCCTGGGAAAGCGCATGGAATAAGTTTAAAACATTGATAAATAAATAACCAGGCAACTAAAATATGTGCAATTTGTTTAAACTTATTCAAATTGTGAGTGTTTATTTGTTAAATTTGATAAATTGAATACTTAAACCTGGAAGATATGAAAAAAAAGGGGTACGCAATTAAGGATCTGGAGGTCCTTTCCGGTATTAAAGCTCATACGATTCGGATTTGGGAGAAGAGATACAACCTGTTGGAGCCTTCCCGAACCGATACGAACATTCGGTACTATTCGGATGAAGATCTGCGACGTCTGCTGAATATCTCCATGTTGGTCCGCAATGGATTTAAAATATCAAAAATTGCCAACATGGATGATAAAACCATCCGTTCAACCATCCTGGAGATAAATCAGAAATACTCTTCGGAGGCTGAATATATTAATCGCCTGATTCTCCACATGGCCGATTTCGATAACCGAAGTTTTTTGATGCTCAGTGATGAGATCATTAAAAAGATGGGGTTGGAGAGTGCCGTAACCAAGGTTTTCTTTGAATTTTTTACCCGGGTGGGCACCTACTGGCAGGTCGGTTCAATTTTTCCTGCACAGGAACATTATGTAACTCATATTTTCTCTCAGAAAGTTCTTGCCGAAATTGACAAATTGCCGGTGCCTGATGAGAAAAGCCCGACGATGTTGATGTACCTTCCCGAAAATGAGCACCATGAGTTGAGTCTTCTTTTTTATGCCTACCTGGCACAAAAAGCCGGAATTAATGTCATTTATTTAGGGGCATCGGTTCCCTGGAGTGATCTGGTCAATATTCATTCTCAGGTGAAGCTTGATTATGTTTTTACAGCCTTCATTAACGGGATTAAACAAGATGATCTGGGGAATTATGTGGGATCAATGAAGTCACTCTTCCGGAAACAGAAAGTGTTTATTACCGGAGGACAGTTGAAAGATTTCTATTATAAACTGCCTCGTTATATGAAAATGATTAAGGATTACCAGGAGTTTTTGCAATTTCTGGAAAAATGAATCCGTAATCAGATTACCGGAAGATAACGGCCCGTTTTGGATACAGAATCAGGGATTAACGACCTGTCCCTTAATTCTTAATTGAACAACACTGTTCAATGCATTTGAATTGACTGTAATGGTTTTATTAAAAGAACCAACAATATTGGTATTGTATTTTACCTTAATGACTCCTTTTTGTCCGGGAGCAACAGGTTCACGCGGCCACTCGGGAACGGTACATCCGCATGAAGCACGTACATTAGACAGCAATAGCGGTGCGTTTCCCCGGTTTGTGAATGTGAACTGGGACAGACCGTCACCTCCTTTGGTAATCGTTCCGTAGTCGTGTTCCAATTTGTCGAATATGATTGAATCGTTGGTGGCCGATTGAGGCGTTTGGGCATGCAAGGTGAATGTGCCGGCAATAAATAATAAAATCAAGAGTGTTTTTGTTCCACCAGTTAAAAAAAAGTTCTTCATAATCGTTGTTTTTCTGAATTGTCTGTTTTTCGTATCCCTATAGGATTTATGTCTGACAAAGTTATAATAATCTTTTCTTTTTTATTTTTTTTTTTGGTTCTTTTTCTTTTGACATGATTGAATGGATGATAAATTGATTTTTTATTTGATACCCGATACTATTATACCGGACGTTTGGCTCTGATTATCTCTTTCCAAATTCTGGTAAAAAAATTTAATCGCTGTGCTGCGTGATTATATTCCTCTTTTTTCCCACATTTGTACCTTCTGAATCAATTTTTGACATGGAGAGATTTATTGATTTATTGAAGAAGTTAATTTCAACCCCATCGTTTAGCAAAGAAGAGGAGAAGGCTGCTGCCGTTCTCCGGCAGTTTATGACGATGGAGCATATCCCATTTCAGGTAAAGAAAAACAATACCTGGGCTGTTAACAAGCATTTTGATCCGGGGAAATCAACCCTTTTACTCAACTCTCATATTGATACGGTCAGACCGGCTCAGGGATATGAGTTGGATCCTTTTTCACCGATGGAGGATGGTGATAAGTTGTATGGATTGGGTAGCAATGACGCCGGTGGTGCCCTGGTATCCTTGCTTGCTGTATTCATCCATTTTTACGAACGTGATGATCTTCCCTGGAATCTGGTCTTTGCTGCCACAGCCGAGGAGGAGATTTCGGGAAGGCAGGGATTAGAGATTGTGCTTCCTGAAATTACTCCGGTATCCTTTGCCATTGTTGGTGAACCCACACGTATGGAACTGGCCATTGCAGAGAAGGGCTTGTTGGTTCTCGATTGCTACGCCTACGGTAAGTCGGGTCATGCCGCCCGGTGCGAAGGGGAGAATGCCCTCTATAAAGCCATCGATGATATTCAGATCCTGCGAAATTACGAATTTGAAAATCGTTCGGAGCTTCTGGGCGCGGTCAAAATAACCGTTACCCAAATGGAAGCCGGTACCCAACACAATGTTATTCCCGATGTTTGTCACTTTGTTGTCGATGTGCGTACCAATGAGTATTATACGAATAAGGATGCAGCTAAGATTATTGCCGGATTGATTGAGTCGGAGGTGAAACCCCGCTCTTTCAGGCTCAACTCATCGGGAATCAGCATCGATCACCCCTTTGCCCGCAGAGCCCGTGAGATGAACATCCGGATCTATGGCTCCCCAACAACCTCTGATCAGGCAATTCTTCCTTTTCTGTCGGTGAAAATGGGTCCGGGTGACTCGGCACGTTCACATTCGGCTAATGAGTATATTTATAAGCGTGAGATTCTTGACGGTATTGATCGATATATTCAATTGTTAGAGGGATTTAAAATCTGAATTACTTTTTGTTTTTGACAAGGGATTTTTTGCGATGTTTGATGCCCTGACTGTTTCCTGTTGGCATAAATTTTGATCTGACGTTTTTTTTGCACGAAAACGATAAACAAGAACCGAAAGCAGGGGCATGGACTCTTTGGTGAATCCATCGCAGATTGCTTTACGAGGGAGGAACAGACCATGAAAAATAAGAGTATCCGGATTCTTTCTCTATTTCTGGTGCTGATGCATGCGTTCCCGGACATGCTCTTTTCTCAATATTTTGGGCGTAATAAACCCACCTACCGGACGTTTAAATTCGATGTCATTCGTACACCCAATTTTGAAATATACCATTATTTGGGTAATGACACGTTCATGAACTATTATGTCAATTCGGCCGAGGAGTGGTATGGCATGCATCAGGAGATATTCCGGGATACGTTCCGAAGGAAGAACCCGCTCATTCTTTATGCAACTCATTCCGATTTTCAACAGACGAATGCCATAAGCGGGATGATTGGAACAACCACCGGAGGGGTGACTGAATCACTGAAAAACCGGGTTGTTATGCCGGTAGCGCCTACAATGGCGCAAACCGATCATGTTCTGGGCCATGAAATGGTGCATGCGTTCCAGTTTCATAAGCTATTGCATGCCGATTCTGCCCGACGTACATCGTTGCAAAATATTCCGCTCTGGATGATTGAGGGGATGGCAGAATATTTTTCCATCGGAAGCGTTGATCCGAATACCGCGATGTGGATGCGTGATGCATTGGTTAACAATGATTTTCCGACCATTAAGCAGATGACTGCCGATTATTCCTATTTCCCTTATCGTTATGGACATGCTTTTTGGTCAATGATCGGAAAGACCTGGGGAGACTCACTGATCATTCCCATGTTCGAACTGACAGCATACGTTGGACTGGAAAAGGCCCTCGATTCGCTTCTGAAACTCGATTCAAAAACCTTGTCGGTTTTGTGGAAAAATAGCATGGAGAGCCATTTTAAGCCATTTTTGAACGATACATCCGAAATGATTGTTGGAAGGAAGATTATATCAGAGAAAAATGGGGGTCGAATGAACCTCTCTCCTTCGTTGAGTCCCGACGGGCAATATTTGGCTTTTTTTTCAGAAAAGGATCTGTTTACACTCGACTTATACCTGGCTGAGACAACCTCGGGTAAGATTGTACGGAAGCTCTCTTCAATTACCAGAAATCACGAAATCGATGATTTCAGCTTTAATGAATCAGCAGGCACCTGGTCTCCGGATAGCAAACGGTTTGCTTTTGTGGTATATAAAAGGGGGAAAAACATTTTGACCGTGGTCAATGTGGCCAAAGGCCGTATTGTCGAAGAGTTTTCCCTGGGTGCGATCTCCTCTTTTTCTAATCCGGTTTGGTCTCCCGACGGAAGGTATATAGCTTTTGCCGGCCTTGTAGAAGGGGTAGGGGACCTTTACCTGTTCGATCTGATCACGGGTGAAATAATACGTCTGACGGATGATTTCCATGCCAACATCCATCCGGCATGGTCACCCAATGGCAAGCACCTGGTCTTCTCAACGGAAAAGACGGAAAGTACCGGATCAGCCAGAAAGTTCAGCTTTGGATTGCAAATGATCGATATTGATACCCGGGAGGTTATCACTCCGGATCTTTTTCCGGGAGCCAATAATCTCAATCCGGTATACTCCTCCGATGGAAAATCGATATATTTCCTGTCTGATGCAGACGGTTACCGCGATATTTACCGGTACGATCCGGAATCAGATGAGGTTTTCCGGTTAACCCGTTACAATACCGGAATCAGCGGTCTGACCCCCTGGTCCCCGGCACTTCATGCCTCCATGAAAAGTGATTCAATTGCATATACCCATTATACAAAGGGAAGGTATGATATTTATATCGCTTCGGCTCACAGTTTTCATCCTGTTAAGACAGATAAGAAACAAACAACGTTTGAGGCAGGAACGCTGCCGCCACTGACTCATTATTATAAAAACATTGTTGACGCGAATCTTTACCACCGGGAACCATTCCGGTTGCATCCCGATTCGGTTCAATCGTTGCCATACCGGCCCTCTTTTAAATTGGATTATATCTCCAACACGGCCGGGATCGGGGTCTCTACAAGCCGGTACAACGCCAATAATATGTCGGGAAGTGTCAATATGATCTTTAGCGATATGGTCGGGAATAACCAGCTCTATTCCATTCTTGCCCTCAACGGTGAGATCTATGATTTCGGCGGGCAGATCAGCTATATTAATCAGTCAAAAAAGTTCAACTGGGGAGCGAATATTTCCCATATTCCCTATCGGTTCGGAGATATGTACCTGACACTGGATACATTGAAGTTTACCGACAAAGAGAGCGATGAGTCTTACCTGGTTCCTGTTACTGATCTGGTATTAGATTATATACGGATGTTTGAAGATAACATCTCCGTTTTTACCTACCATGCTTTTTCACAGACCCGACGGATTGAAGCCGGGGCGTCCATGGCCTGGTACTACTATCGCATTGATCGGTATCACCACTACTACGATGATTTTGGTTTTGCCCTCGGAATGAGTCGTGAACGCCAACCCGCACCCGAAGGGAAAAGCTATCAAAGAATCGATGTGGCCTATGTGACTGATAATTCCTTCTTTGGCATGACTTCTCCGATGCGTGGTCAGCGAGCCCGCTACCAGGTTGAAAAGTATTTTGGTGCTGTCGGTTTTTTTTCGGGGCTGATTGATTACCGGAAGTACTGTTTTATCAATCCTCTGACCGTCGCCTTTCGTATGTATCACTATGGCCGTTATGGGAAGGGATCAGAGACAAATCTGATTTCACCGATCTATCTGGGATATCCATGGCTTATCCGGGGTTATGAAAACCTCTCCTATTATGGATCTGGGTATGGGAATTCCGGCACCATGAATAAGATGAACTATTCGAATCTTAGCGGGAGCAAGGTGGTGGTTGCGAATGTGGAGTTGCGAATGCCGTTGACAGGTCCCAAAGCATTGGCACTTATTGAATCCAAACTGTTGATGACCGATCTGAATCTCTTTTTTGACGGAGGTGTTGCCTGGAGCAGCGGTGAGAAACCGCATATCGCCTGGAAGCAGACCTCTTTTGATCGACGGATTCCGGTTTTCAGTGCCGGTGCCTCGATCCGAATCAACCTGTTGGGGTATATGGTGCTGGAGCCAGACTTCGCTATCCCGTT
>CAZILU010000033.1:0-25530 GCA_964540165.1 uncultured Mariniphaga sp. | reverse complement strand
GAAGACTGGCCCATCTGGAAAACGGCTCCCGAGTTCCAGGTGCTGGATAATGTCAAGCATCCGGATGCCCTGTTAGGTAAGGATGGCAACCGGCAGGCCGCCTCTCTCTACGATCTGATTCCTGCCAATCCGCAGAACACGAAACCCGTAGGCGAGTGGAACTCAGCGGAGGTGCTGGTATATAACGGCACTGTCGTTCACAAGCAGAATGGTGAGACGGTTTTAGAGTATCACCTCTGGACCGATGACTGGAATAACCTGGTGGCAGGATCAAAATTCCCAAAGCTGAATCCCGACTGGGCCAATGTTGCCAAATCGGGCTATATTGCGTTGCAGGACCATGGCGATGATGTGTGGTTTCGCAATATTAAGATCAGGGAGTTGTAAGAAATATTTCTGTTTTTCAAACGGGGAGCTGTTTCTGAGAGCAGCTCCCTGTTTGATATGAAACGAACATGGCGTTTTTTGACACAAACGAGCATGGCAGCATTTTGCCATGCTCGTTTGTGTCAACGGCATTTCAGGTCAGTCTGGAAAATAGCGGGCACTATTCAGTATCTGCTGGTAATCGGTGTTTTTCATCAACTCCGCTATTGTAATCTCTTTGCTGTTTTTCATGTACTGCCTCACAATCTGCCAGCCAATCCAGATTCCTGTCCGGGCAGGAGACTCCAGCGGGAAATTGGTGGTATAGGGCCCGTCATTTATAAACCGCATGATATCCATTCGTTTGTTTGAGTAGAGCATCTTCTTTTCGACCAGGTAATTCCACATCTGGGCTTCATTTTTCTTGCACCACTCCAGATGTTTGGCACTATAGCCGATCTTTAGCGAGTCGTGCATCTCCGGCAGCAGAGCATCAACGAAATACATAATCTTCCCCTGATAAATGATCTGATCAAGGAGCGTGGTCGCTGAACCATCCTCCTCAAACTCGGTCAATCCCCAGGCGTAAGCTACATCCGATACCATTTTTTTCCGATGCATATTTCGAACCTTGTAGTGTGGAACATTACTTAACCGGCTGTAGTAGGGGCAATCGCTGCCAAGGTATTTATCCAGACTGATTCCGATAATCTCTTCGGCGGTGACAACCGACTGGTTGAAGCCCGAAATCATTGTGTAAATCGTCGGTAGCGGTTTTTCCGGAAAATGATATTGATAGTATTTGAATGCTTCCGTCAGGCTTTCCTGAATATCGTCAAAGTGAGAAAATTGTGAATCAACCATGTGTCTGACATCCACAACCATTGAGTCGGTCAGGAATCTTCCCATCAGGGCAAGGAAGTCCTCCTCCTCAATTCCGCCCACCCCAATTACCCTCCAGGTGAAGAGATCGAAAAACCGGGGATGTTCATTCCGCAGGTCTGTTAACTCCTGCAGGGTATCGTTGAGGGGTAGGTTGAAAAGCTTCTCATCGAACCTGATTATCTCCGGATCCCTGTCAATGCCCGACAGATCGACTTTCAGCGGATTTCTTTGGCAATAAACAAAAAGAAGCGGGATTAACAGGAGTATGGCTGTTTTTTTAATATTCATTCTCTGTACGATTTTAATTAACATCCTTAATTTACGCAACAAGTGAAAAATTATTGCGAAATTGTTTCAAAAATAAGACATTTGCAATTCAAACCGTAGTAAGTATGAAGATTGCAGTAGCTCAACTGAATTATACCATTGGTGATTTTCATGGGAATACCTCCAGGATGGTTCACCGGATTGAAAGGGCAAAGCGTGAAGGAGCGGAACTAATTGTTTTTTCCGAGCTGTCAGTTACCGGCTACTATCCTCATGATTTGCTTGAAAAGAAGGAGTTTATCAGCGACGCGTGGCGCGCGGTTCAATCCATTGCTTCCGCTTGCCAAGGTATTGCCGCCATCGTGGGAGCTCCCCGGATGAACGAAGATGAACGGGGTAAAACATTATATAATTCGGCTCTGTTGTTGGCCGACGGCGCGGTGAAATCGATCCACGACAAAACCCTGTTACCTACCTACGATATTTTTGATGAGTATCGCCATTTTGAATCCAACCGCCATTTTCATGTGGCTGAATATCATGGCGTTCGCATTGCCATTACCATTTGCGAAGATCTGTGGGATGAGCTGCCGGCTGCCAATGAATTTGGCCGGAGCAGGCTCTACAGGCTGTCGCCCATGGAGGAGCTGGCAAAGCAGAACCCCTCGGTTGTGGTGAATATCTCTGCATCACCCTTCTCATATAACCAGGAGAGCTGGCGAAAGGATGTACTGATCTCTAAAGCCAGACAGTACCGGCTTCCGCTGCTCTATGTCAATCAGACCGGAGCCCAGGCAGAGTTGATTTTCGACGGTGGATCGGTCTTTATCGGACCGGATGGTCAAATTATTAAAGAGTTAAAATATTTTGAAGAGGATTTTTGCCTGATCGACACCGATGCTCCGGGAGCTCCCTCCCTCCAGCCATCGCGCGAGCCGATTGAGAAGATGCATCAGGCGCTTCTTTTAGGGATTGATGATTATTTCAGGAAGACCGGCTTTCGGAAGGCTGTTTTGGGACTGTCGGGCGGGATTGATTCTGCCCTGACAGCCGTGCTGGCTGTGCAAGCTTTAGGCGCTGAAAACGTGCACGGCCTGCTGCTTCCCTCTAAGTATTCATCGGAGCACAGCGTGGCAGACGCCCGGCAGTTAGCAGAAAACCTGGGCATCGGACATAATCTTATTCCGATCGGGGAGGCGGTGAAGGCTTTTGAAGATGGGCTGATGCCTGTGTTTAAAGGGTTGAAGCCCGATGTTACCGAGGAGAATATCCAGGCGCGGGCGCGCGGGATCTACCTGATGGCCTGGTCCAATAAGTTTGGATCCATGCTTCTGAACACCTCCAATAAAAGTGAATGTGCCGTTGGCTATGGTACCTTGTACGGAGATATGAACGGCGGATTGGCGGTGTTGGGAGATCTATATAAAACCGATGTTTTCAGGATGTCGCACATGATCAACCGGACGCGGGAGATCATTCCCGAAAATACCCTGACCAAACCTCCATCGGCTGAGCTGCGACCCGGCCAGAAAGATTCAGATTCACTGCCCGATTACGATATACTGGATCAGATTCTGTTTAGCTATATTGAGATGAACCTCCCCCCGGAGGAGATCATTGCCCGAGGAGCTGATGCGGAGACCGTGAAACGGGTGATCCGGATGGTTAACCTGAATGAGTATAAACGGTTTCAGGCAGCCCCTATCCTGCGAATCAGCTCAAAAGCGTTTGGTTTTGGAAGGAGAATTCCTCTGGTAGCCCGGTTTTGAGGTGTTTTGCCGGCAGTGGTGATGTGCCAGCCCAACGCTTTTTCTGCCGGCTATCAACGATTGTCATACCGGTATTTATCTGTTGGTGCGCAGAACAATACGATTCAGCAGGAAAACGGAAGAGGTTCGCTTATACAACTCATTCTTATACGATGTCGATCGGATGAAACGACCATGACGATTCTTGACACAAACGAGCAAGATTAAAATTATGGGAGTTCCATCGGGCCGGGGAAACGAGATGAAACCGGCAAAAATATTTGTTGAGAAGATGTATATGAACTGAAAATTTAATGAGATGAAACGACCATGACGATTCTTGACACAAACGAGCAGGATTAAAATTATGGGAGTTCCATCTCATACCTTTGAAAACTTACAATTTTAATGAGATGAAATTGATTGATTATTAAAAGAACCCGGAGATGGTATGCCTTGCGGAATTGAAGTAGATGGTGGAGTAAATATTAAATCCTACCCGATTGGTTAGCAATTTTCGCTCCATATACAGAACCGGGTCTCCCGGATTAACCTTCAACAACGCTTTGATTCGTTTGTCGGGTATAACTGCTTTCAGTTGTTGCTCTCCCCCCAGAATTTCCACCTGATAATTCTTTCTTAGCACTTCGAAAAGCGACCGGTTTTCGAAGGAGCGGCTGGTAAATCGGGGCAGATTGATGTTCGGAAGATGGTTGATGTCGTAAAAAACCGGTTGGTTATCTACGTAGCGCAACCGCTCCATATAGAGGCACCCCGACTCTTTTTCAACTTCCGACAGCTCAAAGGCAAAGGTCTCAGGCCATTTTCGGATTTCCGGGGTTTGCAGAATGTCTGTTTTCAGGTACTGACCTCCAATGGCTGAGGCGGTACCGGCAATCGATAACAGGCCGATCTTTTGTGGAGGTTTTCTGACGATACTCCCCTTTCCCTGCTTTTTCAGGATCAACCCCTCTTTTACCAGCGTCTCCAGCGACTGCCTTACCGTGGGGCGTGTCAGCCCGTGAACCGCACACAACTCATTCTCCGAAGGTAGCAGGTCGCCCTCTTCATAGACGCCTGTCAGAATATGCTTGCGCAGCAATTCATAAATTTTTCGATATTGCGGGATCTTGCCAGTCATGGCTCAAAGTTAAAAAATTATTTTATATTCCGATCAACTTGTATATACAAGTTATTATTTTTATCTTTACCCTGCGATAAAAAAGTCGTAATGTCGTTTTGGCTTGAGGAAAGTTGTAATTACAAGTTGATAAAACATAAAATTTAACAGATGGCAAATCCTGTAATGATGCCCCGCCAGGGCCAGTCGGTCGAAACCTGTATACTGGGGCAATGGTATAAATCGGTTGGAGATCAAGTTCATGAAGGTGACTTGCTCTTTTCGTATGAGACCGATAAAGCCTCTTTCGAAGAGGAGGCTAAATCGGAAGGCATTTTGTTGGCGATCTTTTTTGAAGCGGGTGACGAAGTTCCCGTTCTCACGAATGTGGCGGTTATTGGCCAGTCCGGAGAGTCGGCAGATGCTTTTGCGCCCGGTGCCGTTGTTAGTGAAAACAGTTTGGCTGCCGATAACCGGAACGCTATAGCCGGATCGGGCAGTGATTCTCTGATCAGCGGAAAAGCAGGGGCCGATTCTGCATCTTCAAAATCTGCGTCCGATGGTCTCGGAGCATCGGCCGAGCCTGCCTCTTTACCCGGTGCATCTATTGAAAACGGAGCTTTTGTTGCCTCGGGGGAGCGGATCCGGATCTCACCCCTGGCACGTAATATGGCTGAAAAAATGGGCGTTAGCGTTGATGTTCTGAAGGGCACCGGACCCCGGGGCCGGATCATAGCGCGGGATGTGGAGGCGGTGCTGAAAACGGTTGAAAAGGCTCCGGAAACGGCCCGGATCGCATCTGCCGCTGTTACACCTGCCGCTAAAGCACCCGCACCGGTGCTGCCGGAAGGTGATTATGAGGATCGTCCGATACCGAACATCCGTAAGCTGATTGCCAATGCCATGCATCAGTCGCTTCAGAACTCTGCACAGTTGACACACCACTTGAGTGCCGATGCCAGACAGCTTCTGAACGGGCGGAAAAAGTACAAGAAAGCATTTGCTCAGGGGGAGATTGCCCAGAACATTACCATTAACGATATGGTGTGCTTTGCGGTGATCCGGGCATTAGAGAAATTTCCGCAGGTCAATACGCACTATATGAAGGATAAGATGCGGTGGTTTGGAAAGGTTCACCTGGGATTGGCTGTTGATACTGAGCGGGGATTGATGGTGCCGGCATTGAAGAACGCCAGTGATCTCTCTCTTGCCGGGCTTTCCAGCCAGATGCAACAATTAGCTTCTCAGGCCCGAAACGGGAATATCAACCCCGACCTGCTTCATCCCGAGGCGGCCACATTCACCGTATCAAACCTGGGAAATTACGGGGTCGAGATCTTTACCCCCGTCATCAACCTTCCGCAAACGGCAATTCTTGGCGTTTGTGCTATTGTTCTTAGGCCTAAAGCGTTGGAAGAGGGGGTCTATGGGTTTGTTCCAATGATCGGATTATCATTGACATACGATCACCGGGCGCTCGACGGCGGTGAAGCCACCCGTTTTCTGTCGGAGGTGAAGAACCAGATTGAAGGTCTCTCTTTTTAGTTATGAATCAAAAAATAAAAATTATACGCGATGCCAAAAGTGCAATTTATAAATCCAGATGAGGTCAGGAAACCAAAGTTTCTTGAGTTTAACCCGATCCCGATCAATCAATATCATAAAACGGTAGCGGAAGAGAAGGAGAACTTCTCTACGGAAGAGCTGTTACGCATCTATCGTGACATGGTTGTTATCCGCGAGTTTGAAACCATGCTTAACCTGATTAAAATTCGGGGTGAGTATCATGGTGTACCTTACAATCACCCCGGCCCGGCCCACCTGTCGATCGGACAGGAGGCTGCGGCTGTGGGAATGGCTTATACGCTGGGGGTGGATGATTTTATTTTCGGGTCGCACCGGAGTCATGGTGAGATATTAGCCAAAGGGCTTTCGGCGATCTTCAAGCTTGATGAGGCCACCTTGCAAAACATTATGGAGAGCCATTTCAACGGAGCTACCCTGGCCCCGGTAAAGAGAGGGCACAGTGGAAGCACGCAGGATCTGGCGGTGAAATTTCTGCTGTATGGTACGTTGGCTGAGATATTTGCCCGTGAGACGGGGTTTAACAAAGGACTTGGGGGCTCAATGCACGCATTCTTCACTCCGTTTGGCGTCTATCCGAACAATGCCATTGTTGGGGGTTCGGGCGATATTTCTGTGGGAGCAGCTCTTTACAAGAAGGTTAACCGTAAGAAGGGTATTGTGGTGGCTAATATCGGTGATGCTTCGATGGCCTGTGGTCCGGTTTGGGAGGGTCTGGCTTTTGCCACTATGGATCAGTTTAATGCGTTGTGGGATGATGATATGAGGGGTGGACTTCCGCTCATCATCAACATCATGAACAACCAGTATGGTATGGGCGGACAGACCTGTGGTGAAACGATGGGGTATGAGATTGCTGCCCGCATTGGTGCGGGTCTTAACAAAGATCAGATGCATGCCGAGCGGGTTGATGGGTATAATCCCCTTGCGGTGATCGACGCCTACCGTAGAAAGAGAAAAATACTGGAAGAGAAACGCGGACCTGTTTTATTGGATGTACTAACCTATCGATATAGTGGACACTCCCCCTCCGATGCATCTTCATACCGTTCCAAAGAGGAGGTAGAGGCCTGGGAACGGCAGGATTCAATTGTCTGGTTTGGCCAGGAGCTCGTAAATGCAGGCATCACAACCAATGAGGCGCTGGAACAGATTAAGAGCGATACGGTAGATCTGGTCACTGCCACGCTGAAGCTTGCCATCGACGATGAGGTGTCGCCGCACATGGATATGAAAAAATATCCCAACCGCATCGGTGAGATGATGTTTAGTAACCAGTCGGTCGACCGTATGGAAGATCGTGAGCCGGAGGTGAACCACCCCATGGCCGATAATCCACGGGTTAAGCAATTGGCTGGTAAGGAGCGCTTTATGTTCGATGAGCAGGGGAAGCCACATTCAAAAATTAAAACGTACGCACTTCGTGATGGTATCTTTGAGGCCATCATCGATCGTTTTTACAAGGATCCGACACTGATAGCCTACGGAGAAGAGAACCGTGACTGGGGAGGTGCTTTTGCGGTTTACCGGGGCCTGACAGAGGCATTGCCTTACCACCGGCTCTTTAACTCTCCCATCTCTGAGGGAGCGATTGTGGGAACCGCGATCGGATATGCCATGTGTGGCGGGCGGGTGATTCCCGAAATTATGTATTGCGATTTTTTGGGGCGTTCAGGCGATGAGGTGTTCAATCAATTGCCCAAGTGGCAGGCGATGAGCGGGAATGTGCTAAAAATGCCGGTGGTGCTGAGGGTATCTGTCGGATCAAAATATGGAGCCCAGCATTCGCAGGACTGGACTGCCTTAGCGGCCCATATTCCCGGGCTGAAAGTTGTTTTTCCGGCAACCCCTTATGATGCCAAGGGACTTATGAACAGTGCCCTGCAAGGAACCGATCCGGTCATCTTTTTCGAAAGCCAGCGTATTTATGATATTGGTGAAATGTTTCATGCCGGTGGTGTACCCGAAGGTTATTATGAGATACCAATGGGCGAGCCTGACGTAAAACGGGAGGGCAGTGATCTGACCATTCTGACGATCGGAGCTACCCTGTATCGGGCACTGGATGCTGCAAAAATCTTAGAAGAGCGGTACAATCTCTCTGCCGAAGTGATCGATGCCCGGTCGCTGGTGCCATTTAACTATCAACCGGTGTTGGAGTCGATCAAAAAAACCGGCCGGATATTAATCTCCGGGGATGCTTCCGGGCGGGGTTCTTTTATGCGTGATCTGGCTTCAAACATTACCGAACTGGCATTTGACTATTTGGATGCACCGCCGGTGGTGGTGGGATCCCGCAACTGGATCACCCCCGCCCATGAACTGGAGGATTACTTCTTTCCGCAACCAGAATGGATTGTGGACGCTGTGCATCAACGTATTATACCGCTTCCCGGTTATCAGCCCGGGAACGATTTTTCGGAAGAGGAGCAGCTGGACCGGAATGCCAAAGGGATTTGAACGGGTGAAACAAATTTCAACGAACCTGATACCGTCAGGTTCGTTGAACTGAATACTAATACAGTTTGATTATAGAGCCAATTCGCAGAACGGAAGATTCTGTCAGGTTATTTAGCCGGCATAGCTGCTGAATGGTGGTTTTATAGCGACGGGAGATGGTCCATAACGAATCGCCGCTTCTGACCGTATGGCTTTGTGGTACCGACTGTTTCGCTTTGTGGCCGGATGAAGGATCGACCGGTTGCAGTTCGGCTAAATGGCTGATGTCATAAACTTCGTCTTTGATTTTTTCATGTTCAAAATCGAAGACCAGCTCCGGGTTGAATGCCCGGTTATTTTCTCTGATTTCAAAGTGCAGGTGACTGGTTGTTGCACGCCCGGTGCTTCCGGCTAATCCAAGCGGTTCTCCCTGTTTAACAATTTCTCCCTGTCTGACCAAAAATGCGGAGAGGTGAGCATAGCTGGTTGTTATGTTGTTTCCATGATCAATGACAACCATGTTCCCGTACCCGTAATAGTACGAAGAGCGGGTTACCGTACCATGAAAAACGGCATAAATGGTGTCTCCCTTATTTAGTTTTATATCGGTACCGGAATGCATCCGGCCCGACCGGGGGCCAAAGCGGCTGATTACCTCGCCCCGGGAGGGTATGGTAAACCGGCTGAGCATAATTCCGGTGGTTAACGGCTTATTGAATGAAAAAAAAAGTTCGTTATGCAGTTCCGAATCCGGATGGTTATGATAGATTGAGTCCAGGTAATCCACATGAACCGGTTCTTCCAATCCAGGCACCACCATCAGCATATCGGTATTAACGTACTGTGCGTGAAGCACAGCCGGTAACATAAGTGCCAGAATGATGATGATCCGTATATTTTTCATTCACTTTGTCATTAAAACGAAGAAAAGGATTAATTGACCGGTGCTCCGGATAAAGTGACAAAAAGCCCGTCATCTGTTTTTTCTACCCGGGCCATGCTTTTTTTTGCCAGATCTTTGATTGCTCTGTCCCATTTTTTATTGCTCAGACCGGTTTGTTCCTTCAGTCGGCTCAGTTCAACCGGTGATTCAGCTTTGAGCAGGTCGATCACGATTTTTTCATCTTCGGTCAGTTCCACCCGTTTTTTTTCCGGTTTCATCTGCGGGAAGAGGAGCACATCCTGGATGGACGGGCTGTTGGTCATAAACATGGTAAGGCGGTCGATGCCCATCCCCATGCCTGAGGTTGGCGGCATGCCGTATTCCAGCGCTCTGAGGAAGTCCTGATCGATGAACATGGCCTCATCGTCGCCCTTTTCCAGCAGCTTTACCTGCTCTTCGAACCGCTCGCGCTGGTCGATCGGATCGTTCAGCTCCGAGTAAGCATTAGCGATCTCTTTTCCGTTGATCATCAGCTCAAAACGCTCTGTCAGCTCAGGGTTTGAGCGGTGCCGTTTGGTGAGTGGTGACATCTCAACGGGGTAATCGATGATAAAGGTCGGTTGTATGTAGTGATGCTCGCACTTCTCGCCGAAGATCTCGTCGATCAGCTTTCCCTTGCCCATGGTTGCATCGGTTTCGATGCCCAGGTTATCGCAGATTTTTCGCAGCTCATTTTCATCTTTGCCTAAAATGTCGTAGCCGGTATGTTCCTTAATGGCATCGGCCATGGTTACCCTTGGGTAGGGCGTTTTAAAGTCGATCAGATGTTCTCCCACCGGCACCTTCGTTGTATTATGCAGAGCCAGGGCTACCCGCTCAACGATCTGCTCGGTAAAGTCCATCATCCAGATATAGTCTTTGTATGCCACATAGATCTCCATCGCGGTGAACTCCGGGTTGTGGGTGCGGTCCATCCCTTCGTTGCGGAAATCCTTGGCAAACTCATACACCCCTTCGAACCCGCCCACAATTAATCGCTTCAGGTAGAGTTCGTTGGCGATACGCAGGTAGAGTGGTATGTTGAGTGAATTGTGGTGGGTGACGAAAGGCCGTGCAGCAGCTCCGCCGGGAATGGCCTGAAGGATGGGCGTTTCTACCTCCAGATAGCCGTACGAGTTGAACATCTGCCGGATGGTATCTACGATTTTGGTTCGCTTGATGAAGACATCCTTCACCTGCGGATTGACAATCAGGTCTACATATCGCTGCCGGTAACGTTGTTCCGGATCGGTGAAGGCATCGTACACCTGACCGTCCTTCTCTTTTACAGAGGGCAGAGGTCGGAGTGATTTGTTCAGAACCGTGAACTTCTTTACATGAATGGTAATTTCACCCATTTGAGTGATGAAAACGAATCCCTCCACACCAATGATGTCTCCCCTGTCGAGGAGTTTTCGGAACACTTCATTGTACATGGTTTTGTCTTCACCGGGGCAGATCTCATCGCGACTGACGTAGATCTGTATGCGCCCTTCATGGTCCTGTAACTCGGCAAAGGAGGCCTTTCCCATAATGCGCCGGCTCATGATACGGCCCGCTATGCGTACATCCTGGAAATTGTTCAGCGCCTCTTTATAATCGTTTTTGATTTGAAGCGTTGTAACATTAATCTTATATTCAGCTGCTGGGTAGGGATCGATCCCCAATTCACGCATCCTGACTAATGATTCACGGCGAATTACCTCCTGTTCACTCAGTTCCATATAACTCATTGTTTTCCTGCAAAAAATTTTTTGCAAAGATAATAAAAGATGCGGTTTTGATTTTTATCCCTTTAACGTTAACCTGAAACTTTCAGGCAATTCGATATCCGAACTGGTGTTTGGGTTCATCTTTACAATCCACAACCTTATATCGGATGCAATTGTTATCTTTGCATACCGGTAAGAGATATTTTTGAAAATCAATGATGGAAAAGATCTGGAACTTAAAAAAGCAGGGTGATCTGAATGAGATTAAGCATCTTTCGGCCGCCTTGAACGTGAATATGACTCTTGCCAGGTTGTTGGTTCAGCGAGGGATAACGACATTTAATGACGCCAAAACATTTTTTCGGCCCCGCCTGAGTGACCTTCACGATCCATTTCTGATGAAAGACATGAGAAAGGCCGTAGACCGGCTGGAGACTGCCATTGCAAATCAGGAGAAGGTGCTGGTGTATGGCGATTACGATGTGGACGGTACCACTTCGGTAGCCATGATGTATATTTTTCTGCGTAGCCGGCTGACTCATCTGGAGTATTACATACCCGACCGTTACAGTGAGGGGTATGGCATTTCACCCAAAGGCATTGAATATGCTGCATCGAATGGATTTTCACTGATCATCTCGCTCGATTGTGGCATTAAGGCCGTCGATAAAATCAATGAAGCAAAAGAGCATGGCCTCGATTTTATCATTTGCGATCATCATAATCCCGATGATGAGGTGCCCTCTGCCGTAGCTGTTTTAGATCCAAAGCAGTCCGACTGTCCATACCCCTACAAGGAGCTCTCGGGTTGCGGTGTGGGCTTTAAGTTGCTTCAGGCCTACTGCCAGAAGAATGAGATTGAGCCGGAAGAGATTTATGATCTGCTCGATCTGGTGGTTGTCAGTATCGCCTCTGATATTGTTCCCCTTACGGGAGAGAACCGGGTGCTGGCCTATTATGGCCTGAAGAAGCTGAACAGCAATCCGGGTATCGGATTGCAAACCATTATCAATGTGGCAGGGATTACCGGGAATGATATCACCATCAGCGATATTGTTTTTAAGATCGGGCCCAGGCTGAATGCTTCCGGCCGCATTGAGCACGGGAAGAAGTCGGTACAGATTCTGGTCTCCATCGATGAAGACAAATCCGATTTGTTGGGAGAGGAGATTGACTCTTTCAATGAGATCAGGAAGACCCTTGACCGTGACATCACCCAGGAGGCGTTGGATATGATCGAGAATGATTTGGTGATGAGGAACATGAACAGTACGGTTCTCTATAACCGCGACTGGCATAAAGGGGTTGTGGGTATTGTGGCATCCCGCGTTACCGAGCAGTATTACCGGCCAACGATCATTCTTACCGAGTCGAACGGACTGGCTACGGGATCGGCCCGATCGGTGAAAGATTTTGATTTATATGAAGCCATTGGACAATGCAGCGACCTGTTGGAGTCTTATGGCGGGCATATGTATGCTGCCGGCCTTACGCTAAAGATTGAAAATATTCCGGAGTTCAGGCGCCGCTTCGAAGATATTGTCACGCAGCAGCTGACCGACTTGTCTCAGGCTCAATCGATCGATGTGGATGCAAAAATTACCCTGAATGAGATCAACCCCCGGTTTTATCGCATCTTAAAACAATTCGCACCATTCGGACCGCACAATCCCATGCCGGTTTTTGTCACCGAAGATGTATTCGATGCAGGCACAAGCCGGCTGGTCGGTAAAAACAAGGAACACCTGAAACTGGATCTGGTTGAACCCGATGTTCACTCCGGAATTTTTCAGGGAATTGCGTTTAATCAGTCCGATAGATTTGACCTGATCACCTCCGGACTACCCTTTGATGTCTGTTATTCTATCACCGAGAATGAGTACCGGGGTAAAACCAGTCTGCAACTGTTTATCAGGGATGTTAAAAAGAGGGATATCTTTTAATCAGTTCATTCAGGCTTTTATAGACAGGTGCACCCGTCACTTTTAACCTCCGGATCGATTGATGGCCGTCTGAAATCAGCACACAACGGATGCCCAGAGCCTGTGCAACTTCATAATCGTGAATGGTATCTCCAATCATCCAGCTGTTTCCTTTGTCAATACCAAAGGTGCTGATCAACTGTTCTCCCCGTTCAATCTTTGACGCCGCATAGTGGTTATCCAATCCGGCTACGCCTTCAAAATAGTGAAATATTTTGTTGTAAGTCAACGATTCGGTCAGCATCGACTGCTCCATGGCCGAAAGTACGAACTGCCGGGCACCCCTGGAAGCAAAACAGGAGAGAGCATCGTTTGCTGAGTGGTGCAGCTTGCATTGAAACAGGAGCTGATTGTATAAATCGATAAACTCTTGGGCAGGAATCTCAAAATCCTCTTTGCTGAAATCAAATCCGATCGCTGCGTAGTACTCTTTCACCGGAAATGAAAATACCTCCCGGTAGAGCTTCCGGTTTAGTGGAGGTAACGCTCTTTTTTCCAGCAACCGGTTGATGGAGGCAAGGCATGCCCACAGATCATCCAATAAGGTGCCATTCCAATCCCAGATGAGCGTCGTTTTGTTCATCTGAGGTCACCGACTTTTAGCCGGTTAATAACCGGATTGGCATACAGCTTCAGAAATCGTTCCTGGATGTTGGTGATGGGGAAATCGATGTGGATCAGTGCCTGTTCGATCATCAGTTCAAAGTTTTTCTTCTCCTGTTGCGTGTACCGGTGCATGAAACGGGGTTCCGACATCAGTATGTCGTAGGCTATGTAGTTGTTTGGCCAAAGCCTGAAATTACTGTATATCTGGTTGTCGATACGCTCTGCCAATGCTTTGATCTGCCGGTTCTGCTCCTCTTTTGTTTTTGCTGCCTCAAAATCAAGCCTGATTGGTTCCCCAAAGGAGAAACAGATGCGTCCTTTCGGGTTGAAGATTCCCATGGACATGCTTTTCAGGTCATCCCGGTTGGTTTTGTTTTGGCCGTAGTGTTCCTTTTTGATCAGCTCTTTCATTTTTGCCAATCCACAGGGCTCAATTTCGTATGAGATGGATACCGGAACGATGTTCAATTCATTAAATCCGTCAGATATTGCTTTTTCATTGCTCATATTGAGCATCTTAAGCAGGCTGCCCTGGGTTTTGTCGAAGCCATCCTTGGTTCGTCCTTCCCGTTGTGCGATCCAAACCGATAAATGGTCTTCGGTAATCGATTTTCGAATGAAGCGGGAAACCTTCTGCGATGCCTCCAACAACTCCCGGGGTGGCAGGTTTCGCTTGATGATAAAGGCCCGGTTCAATTTTACCGCATGCTCAATCCATTCGTACAGCAATAAATTGTTTCCGATGGCAATCTGCGTGGTGTTCATGCCGTTTTCAAAGATGAGGTAATTGAGCAGTGCAGCATCCAGAATGATGTCGCGGTGATTGGAAATAAAGAGGTATGGTTTGGTTTTGTCCAGTATATCCAATCCGGTGCATATCAATCCGTCGGAGGTTTTATTGATGATCCAGCGCAGCAGATCGTAGAGAAATGTTCCTTGCAACTGCTTGATCTTTCTAATCATACGCAATTGCATCTTAACCATTTTTACTTTGGGCTTAACTTTAAACAGGTGCATCAGAACGGTTTCGAAAGCCGGATCTTTCAGCATCAACCGGATTTTCTCTTTCACCTCTTTATCGGTATACGGCCGTATATCGTCAAAATTTGTCATGCTCGTTTTATATAACTGTTTTTCAAAAGAGAGGCAAAGTAACAAATTCGCGGTTATATTTTCAACCGAATTTGAAATTTAACATCGGTTTTCTGGTTTCCCAGGATTTCAAGGTACCCTGAGCCGATGGTCTCAACGCCTTGTTGCCAGGTGTCAGACAGTTTAAACCACACCTCCCAATTTTTACTGATTTTATACTTCAGGTTGAGGTAGGCACGAAATCCCTTTCCGAAAGATGCGGGCATCGAGTAGGTATAGAGCAGATCGTTTTCGTAGGCATAGATGCGGGAGTTGTACCCATCGGTATGAAACCAGGCAATGCGGGCAGCCAGGGTAGCCGGTATTTTTTGTGGATGGAGCAACAGATCCTGGTATATCATCCACCCGGTTTCGGAAGTCTCAGATTTTGAAGCGACATGCTCCAGGCGGGTTCTCAGGTTGATAGTCTTTGCTGGGTCGTATTGCAGGTGTACTCTGTTTTTTCTTGTTTTTTGAAACGCATTTTGGTACCGTTGTGGGGACTTGACCTTTTGCTCTTTTCGCTCTGATTTTGTCCGGATGTGAAATTGCACCTTTTCTGAAATGCGAAAATCGGCCTGCACCAAAAAATCGTAGCCCATGGCTGGTGCAGCCGTATTGAACTGAATCCATTCAAACCGGTAGAGATCGGAGTAGGCAGATATGGTTATCTTCTGAACGGGGAGAATGCGGGTTCCCAGGTAGAGGCCTGACTCATTCGCCGGGCTGCTTCCTTCGCTAAACGCTGAAGCCCAAAGCGCCTGGTAATCTTTTTCATAATGACGGAAGAGGGCTGAACACTGGATCTGGTCGTGCAGATGGGCAGTAGCGCCTTGCAGGAGTGCTTTTCCTCCCGATTTGGAAACAGCTCCCTCCCCAAATAGCCGGTACTTTCCTTTGTTGAAGAGGTAGTCAGCTCCTGCCACTAAATTGTTGGTCCCCCGGAATCGAAACCGGTTATAAAGCTGGTCGTTTGGAATAAACGGAATCGAAAATTCCCGATAGAGCAGTGACATTCCCAACTTCAGATGATGAAAACTTTGGGTAATCACGGTACCGGCATTGAAATCTTTCACACTCCGTTTGTCGTCAATCTCTGATGAAGTACGATGATACCCGGAGGTTTGCAGGCTGGTGAAGTGAGCATTTAGTGAATCCGACGCTTCCCGGTTGGCATCCCGTCTCTTTTGTGAACTGAAGAGGTTGATCCGGAGATCGCCCTTACGCAGGGTTGTGGCGAATCCCCTGAGAAATTGATTTTCATCGGTCGATGTATAGGGGCGGATCCCCTGATTTGTTTTATAGATATTTAATACGCTGATCGATTTGCCGGTAGAAAATCCCTGCCATAATACCAATCCCTGTCCTTCCTGAACAACAAAGTCGCCTAACGTGACCTGTTCAATCAGCGGGCTTATCTTCATCCGGATGTGTCCTGAGTAGAAGTCAAATCCTGCCCTGTTTGATCCGTAAAAGAGTGCTTCTCCGGGATCTTTCTCTGCAGTAAAACCAATAGAAACCTGCTCTTTCGTGGTGAAGCGATAGCGCACGTTATACCTGCAACGATCTCCTTCAAAAGGAGTTGAGCCGTCTTCCCTTTGTTGGAATCCGTTGGGCACCTGCAGCGTTGCCTGGCTGCGAAGCAGGAGTTCGTGCCGGCCGTTCACAAATGCCCCCCGAAGCTGTCTGGGCTCAGCTTCCGGAATTTCGAATTGCACAAATGGTTCCATTTTTTTTAACAGAGGGGGATTGAAGCCATCGATGCCATTCAGTTCATAGATCGAGTAGGCCGGGCCATAGGTTTTCAGGTGTTCCAACAATTTTTCAATCTGAATATCATCCAGCATATGAAGCCGGGATAGTTCATTTGCAGTAGCATTGTTGATGTTGAGCGGGTTTTCAGCCCACGCAGAGAGGTCTTCGATGATCAGGGCTGCATCACTTTCCTCTTCCAGGTTCTCAATAATCGACTCAATCATGGCCTCTATCTGTTCCGGCGCATTCATGTGCTGGGCATCAATGGTTAATGGCAGCATGCTGATCAATAGTCCGGTGGTAACGATGCAACGTTTTAGCATGGGCAGGGGATTCATAATATCTGTTTTTATGGGATGGTTTTTGTCGAAAAAAATGGTTGGATATTTGTATGGTTTTATCTTTTTTCGGTGTATCAGAGCGTTATTTGAACCGAAAGAGATGGTGTAAGCCCAAGGTTTCCGTGGTAACTGAACCCCAGGTCGGCAGCAATTCTGTTTTTTTGATATCCGAATCCGGTGGTATAGTTCAGCGGACTTCCCGATACGCCCAAACGGAGGGCCAGCGGAGATGAGGGGAGGAGTTCTATTCCGGTACGCACAACGACAGGAAGCCGGTCTTCCCTGGTTACCTCCAGGGCTGCCAGTAACCAGTTTTCAAAGCGGTAATGGATGCCACCGCGGAAGATAACCGGAATATTTATAGGACCCGAAGGAGCAGGAATGTTCGCCTTTACCGGATTATACAGGTGAATGCCCAGGGCTATTTCAGAATCCGGTTGATACAGAATGCCGGCCTCAAAAGTGGCTGCTCCTTTGACTCTGCCGGATTCGGGAAGCGATTGCATCAGGTAGTCTAACTGCAGGGAGGCTCTCCAGCGGTTATCCAGTTTTTTTGCAAATGCAGCTCCGGCCTTATACGTTGAAAACTCGTGCATTCCGAACTGATAAAAGCTGATGCCAAAGGTTCCGCTCTTGCCGGGGATAACCACAGCGCCTGCCTTGAGGGTAAGTTCCCTGATTCCGAAGCGCGATTCAAAAAAGAGCGCGGATGATACGTTTGTGAGGTCTGCCAATCCGGCCTGGTTGTGAAAAGCAGACCAGACATCGGAGAGGGAGACCACGGCATGAGATAGTGCGACTGCCCGCGCACCAACCAGGTAGTTTTTGCCGGCTAAAGCCGAAGACACAGTGAACAGCATCAACCATAGGAAGATGACAGTTTCTGTTTTGAATCTGTTGCATGGGGTTAACATTTAGTGTTGTCTGTTTGGTTACATCAATAGGTATCCGTTTATGAGTGAACGTTTCATTTGCAGGGGTATTTTTTCAAAAAAATGGGAAACAACTCCGATAGAGTGCCGTTTTACCGGATGCTAATTGGTTTTAAACCGATATTTGATCGCAGCCAGATCCTGGTTGGCCTGAACAATTTTCTGTTTGAGGCCCTCCTTATAGTCGATCATTTTTTGCATCAGAGCCTCATCTCCGGTTGCCATCATCTGAACCGCCAGGATGGCAGCATTCATCGCTCCGTTTACGGCTACGGTGGCAACAGGTATTCCGGGAGGCATCTGGAGAATAGCCAGGATCGAATCAAAGCCTTCGAGGCTGGCGTTTATCGGCACTCCGATGACTGGCAGGGGCGTCATGGCTGCAATTACCCCGGGCAGATGAGCCGCCATGCCTGCACCGGCAATAATCACTTTAATACCCCGCTCTTTGGCTCCTTTGGCAAATTTTTCTACTTCATCGGGCGTGCGGTGCGCCGACAGGGCGTTTATCTCAAACGGAATCTCAAGAGAATCTAACAATTGCGCAGCCTTCTCCATCACTTTCAAGTCGGAGGTGCTTCCCATGATTATACTGACCTTCGGTTCCATCTTTTCTATCGATTGTTTTTAGTTAATCAATTTGTTTTGTTATTTTGTGGCTCCAATTTTCCTGCGTGAAAATGGAGCATTGTAACGGCTAAAATATAAATTTTCCTTCAATGAAGCAAGTGACGATACATGATAAAGTTTTTCAGTTGTATATACCTTCAGAAAAGATCATTGAGACCATCGACCGGATTGCCGTTCAGATGAATCAGGACCTGATCGGGAAAAATCCGTTGTTTATCTGCATTTTGAATGGATCTTTTATGTTTGCTGCAGATCTTTACAAACGGTTAACATTGCCGGAATCCGAAATCTCTTTCGTAAAGCTGGCATCTTATGCCGGGGATCATACTACCGGAGAGGTAAAGCAACTGATCGGATTGAATGAGCGGATTAAAGGCAGAACGGTTGTCGTACTGGAAGATATCGTAGACAGCGGATTGACCATAGGGCATATCCGGGAGCAGTTGGAAGGGATGAATCCCCGACAGGTATTGGTTGCGACCCTGTTACTGAAGCCCGATGCCCTGAAAATGCCGGTACACTTAGATTATATCGGCATGGAGATTCCAAACCGGTTCATCGTTGGCTATGGCTTGGATTACGATGGATTTGGCCGAAACCTGACAGATATTTATTCCGTAATAGAATAGTTTAAACGATTGATATGCTTAATATTGTACTGTTTGGTCCTCCCGGGGCCGGAAAAGGAACGCAAGCTCAATTTTTAATTGAGAGCCTTGGGTTGATCCATTTGTCAACCGGTGATTTGTTGCGCAATGAGATTGCCGAAGGTACTGTTTTGGGGAAAGAGGCAAAATCCTATATGGATAAAGGAGAGTTGGTGCCCGATGATGTCGTCATTGGCATGATTAAAACAAAGCTGGAAGCAAACCGCGAATGCGCGGGATTTATCTTCGATGGATTTCCACGGACAACCGATCAGGCACAAGCGCTTGATGATTTGCTGGAAGCCAATGAAACGCCTATTTCAGGAATGGTGAGCCTCGAGGTTGAGAAGCAGGAGCTGATCGACCGGCTCCTTAGCCGGGGAGTAGTATCGGGAAGAGCCGATGATCAGAACCGGGATGTTATTGAAAACAGGATTAATGTTTATAATGAAAAAACCCTTCCTCTGATTGAGTACTATGCGAAACAAAAAAAGCATTTTGGAATTGACGGGATGGGCACCATCGATGAAATTGCCGGGCGGTTGAAAGCAGTGGTCTCTAAAATCTAATAAATCATGCAACGTTGAATATGGATGGTTGGGTGTGACCTGCGATAAGACAACATCTGACAAATCAGGAAGATCACGGGCGAACGTATAAAACAGGAAGGACATGTCTGAAACAAATTTTGTTGATTATGTAAGAATTCACTGCAGATCGGGTCATGGCGGTGCCGGTTCTGCCCATTTCAGGAGGGAGAAGTTTATCCCTAAAGGCGGGCCCGATGGCGGTGACGGGGGGCGGGGAGGACATATCATTTTAGAAGGAAACCAGCACAAATGGACACTTTTGCACCTCAAATACCGAAAGCATATTAAAGCAGGCGACGGAGAAGCGGGCGGAGCTCAGTTGATGACGGGTGCCTATGGTGAAGATGTCATTCTGGAAGTTCCGCTGGGAACCATTGCCCGCAATGCGGAAACGGGTGAACAGATCTGTGAAATCACCACGCATGGTGAACAGAAGATATTGATGACCGGAGGTCGTGGTGGCCTTGGTAATGACCACTTTAAGTCGTCAACAAACCAAACGCCACGTTTTGCCCAACCAGGTGAACCGGCCGAAGAGGGATGGATAATCATGGAACTGAAAGTGCTGGCCGATGTGGGGCTCGTTGGTTTTCCAAGTTCCGGCAAATCAACTCTTCTGTCGGTGGTTACAGCCGCAAAACCAAAAATTGGTGATTACCCCTTTACCACCCTGACGCCCAACCTGGGGATTGTGGGTTATCATGATGAACGCTCATTCATTATGGCTGATATCCCCGGTATTATCGAAGGAGCACACCTGGGGAAAGGCTTAGGCCTCCGTTTTCTCCGGCATATCGAACGAAATCCGTTATTGCTCTTTCTGGTCCCCGCCGATAGCCCCGACCATCTGAAAGAGTATAAGATCCTGCTGAACGAGCTGGAGGAGTATAATCCGGAACTATTGGATAAACAGCGCTTTTTAGCCATCAGTAAAGCCGATTTATTGGATGAAGAGCTAATAGAAGAGATCAGCTCCGAGCTGACCGGAATACCTCATCTCTTTTTTTCATCGGTTACCGGATTTCATATTAAAGAGTTAAAAGATAAAATCTGGCATTTACTTAATCGTTAATGGAACTGATACAAAATATAGGCGAAACTGATATCCGATGGTTCCTCTACCTGAACAGCTTTCATTCTGATTTCTGGGATACCATCATGCTGATGATCACACGTAAGGAGACCTGGATCCCATTTTATGCGATCATTCTTTTTTTTATCATTAAAAACTATCGGAGTAAATGGTGGATTGTTGTTCTGTTCCTGGCTATTGATGTTTTGTTAGCCGACCAGATCTCGGTGCTTTTTAAGGAGACGTTTCAACGGCTGAGACCGGTTCATAATCCGGAGATCGAACACTTGGTTCACAATGTTCTTCGAAAAGGGGGTTTGTATGGGTTTGTCTCATCACATGCTGCCAATGCTTTTGCCATCATGGCTTTTCTTACGTATCTGTTCCGGAACCGGGGATTCTGGGTGTTAATGTTTTTCTGGTCCCTGATTTTCTGCTATTCGAGAATTTACTCGGGGGTACACTACCCCTTTGATATTTTTGCCGGGGCTGTTCTTGGATGGTTTATCGGTTATGGTGTATATAAGGCGATGATGTTTGTTGAAATCCATTTCTTTCTTGCCCGAAACCCCAAAATTGAAACCACGGTTTTGACAAACCGTCAGTCGGGACTTATATACCTGGTCTTTTTTGTGCTGATGGCAACCGTTTTTATCATGACAATGCTTCTTCATAAATACAACTACCTGTAAATAAAAGATGCGACTGCTGGTTTATACAACCATCAGAACCATCGGTTCCTGTTGCTTTTCTCCTCCTTTGCCAACGAGGTGATTCAACCGATGATTGTCACGTTTATAAGGCTCCTTTTATCTGTGCTTTTCGATTATTTCTTTAATTTTACGGCAAGTATTTAAAATTGTAATGAAACAGGGCTGTTTTTGATTTGAATATTCTGTTATAGAATTGCCATTGGTTTCATTTTAAGGTATCTGCTAATAATTAAAATATTGAGAATGAATAAAGCAAAGCAATTTTTAGAAAAACATCAGCTTTTATCTTCAGAAATTGACACCGGCCGGCTGGTAAATCTTTTTCTTGCTGATATGGATGCCGGATTGACCGGGGACAAGAGCTCCTTGTTGATGATCCCAACCTACATTGAAGCCGACAGTGAAATTAAGTCCGGTGATCCGGTGATTGCCATTGATGCCGGGGGTACCAATTTTCGCACCGCAAAGGTCTATTTCGATGATCAGATGCAACTGGTGGTTGAAAACCTGAAAAATAACCGGATGCCGGCTGTTGACCGGGAGCTGTCCAAAGATGAATTTTTCAGGGTTATGGCCGGATATATCAATGAATATAAAGATGAAGCTGAAAAGATCGGATTTTGTTTCTCTTATGCGGTAGAAATTTTTCCAAACAAAGACGGAAAGCTGCTTGAATGGAGCAAAGAGATCAAAGCCCCTTCTGTGGTTGGAGAGATGATCGGGAGTAGCATGTTGGAAGCGATGAGAACCCCCGGAAAGCCGCTGGTATTGCTCAACGATACCGTGGCAACCCTGTTGGCCGGTAAAGCGTCGACCGCCGAAAAAGAGTACGATACCTATATCGGTTATATTTTAGGCACCGGAACAAATACCAGTTATATAGAATCGAATCAAAAAATTACAAAAACAGCCGAATTAGATCGAGCAAAGAATCAGATTATCAATATTGAGTCCGGAAATTTTGATAAATCACCCCGAACCCATATCGATCTGCTGTTCGACAGTCAGACAAAAAATCCCGGACGATACACCTTTGAGAAGATGATTGCCGGAGGTTACCTGGGTGGCCTCTGTACAACGGCATTGAAGGTGGCTGCCGAAGATGGGGTGTTTAGTGAAGAGGCAAAGGCGTTGGTTTCTCATTTTTCTGAGCTATCTACCGAAGAGGTAAATAGGTTTGCCTGTGGTTTGGCAGGCAGAGACCGTGGTTTGGATCAGGTATTTGTTGCCGGTGAAGACCGACAGGCTGCCATTGATATTATTGATGCGGTTATTGAGCGGGCAGCTAAGCTGGTTGCAGTGAATCTGGCTGCGGTTATTTTAAAAACGGGTAAGGGAAAATTGCCTGAAAAACCGGTATTAATGACCATTGAAGGAACTACGTTTTATAAGCTGAAAAATTTTCGCGCCATGTTTGAGCGTTTTTTACAGGAATTTCTCTCTGAAAAGAACCAGCGGTTTTACAAGATTGTTGAGGTGGAGAACTCCAGCCTGGTTGGCGCTGCGATTGCCGGGATTGTCAACTAATCTGTGGCGTTAAAGCATCTTCCTGCCGGATTATTCTTTGTTTTGATCATAAAAAAAGGTAATTGTTTTTCAGACAATTACCTTTTTAGATTTTGGGTGGAAGACCGGACTTGAACCGGCGACCTCTGGAACCACAATCCAGCGTTCTAACCAACTGAACTACATCCACCATCTGTTTTGCGGCTGCAAATATAATATATTATTCTATTTTGCATAACAAAAAAGAAGAAATTAAGCAGTAATTTTTTGTAGGAAAATGTAATTTTGAAGAAAAACCTTTAACTATGAATCAAATAAAATACAATAAAATACTTTGTTTTGGAGAAGTACTCTGGGACATGCTTCCTGAAGGTAAACAACCCGGTGGGGCACCATTGAATGTGGCAATACATCTTAAAAAGCAGGGGCTTGATCCTATACTCGTAAGCCGGATAGGGAAGGATGCGGAAGGAGAAAGGCTCAGGGAGTTTCTTATGGCGGCAGAATTAGACATCAGCTTTTTGCAGACAGATGCTGTTTTGCCGACCAGTAAAGTAATTGTCCATTTCAATGAAAACGGAAATGCAGATTATGAAATATGTGAACCGGTTGCATGGGATAATCTGCAATATGTTGAGGGAATAGACAATGCTGTAGTTGAAGCTGACCTGATAATTTTTGGCACCCTTGCCTCACGCACAGCAGCTTCACGTAAAACCTTGTTGCGATTGCTTGAAAGTTCGAAAGCAGTCAAACTTCTGGATGTAAACCTCCGGCCTCCCTATGATGATATGATTTTGGTGGAGTCGTTGATGCTAAAAGCAGATTTCATAAAACTAAACGATGATGAATTACGAGTAATAGCAGATTGGAATCAAAAAAATGGGACAGAAAAGGAATTGGCAGAGTGGTTGTCAAAGCATTATAACTGCAGACTTGTTTGTGTTACCAAAGGAGCCAATGGAGCATTGCTGTATTATGACGATAATTTTTACGCACATCCGGGCTTTACAGTAGAGGCAGTAGATACGGTTGGAGCTGGTGATGCTTTTTTAGCCGGACTAATTGCAGCATTTTCGAAGGGTTTGGCTCCGGAAAAAGCACTGGATTATGCTGCAGCGACCGGTGCATTTGTTGCCTCACGGAAAGGTGCAGTACCCGAATATACACCAGATGATATAGACGCAATAATTGGCTGATATTAGACAATCCTTATTTTTTCAATTTGTAAAGCTTCCACCAGGGGGTAGTAGGTGATTCATGATGTTCCCAATGGTAACCGAAAAAATAACAGGTTAACATAGCAGCAAAATGGATTTTGGGAAATGAACGTGAGAAATGAGGCTGCATATTGTTGGTGAATGGCCGCCGGTGTGGAAGATACGTTCCGAAGAAAAACAACTGGAGCGTAGATAACAAAGCAGGGAGTACCCAAAAAAGGATAAGCCGGATCTCTGAAAACCAGATAAGCAATATGTTGAACATGATTGCCATCAGAACTAATTGAATCCAGGTGATATAATTTTTCATAAAAACAAACCACCATACAAAGAAATTATTGCTGTGGGGGGAAAAGTCAGGATCATCTTCAGTAGCGGGATGAAGGTGATGCTGATAATGTTTGCGGGAAAGTAGGCGGTACGACAGAAAGGCAAATAAGGTTGTCGTTATTGTACCAATTGTATTGTTAACTTTTCTGTTTCGTGCAACAGTGCCATGCATTGCGTCGTGAGCTGTGATAAATAATCCTGTGTAAAAATAGGTTTGGAGAAGTATATGTAAGTATAAAAATGGTGAAGAGAGATTAACCTCAGCAAAAATGAGGATGTAGATTAAATGAAGAAGCCAAATAAGTATTATTAGAACAGCAATAAAGATTCCCATATCAGCTTTACTTAGTGTAATCAAGTTACACTTTTTATTAGAAATTCAGTACATCTTTCAATACCTTATATCCTGTTTTGCTCACCTTTAATTTAGTTTTATCATGTAAAATCACGATGTAAGCCTCTTTTTCATATTGCTGAATCTCATTTATTTCTGTGGTTTTGACGATATGTGATCTGTGAATTCTGATGAATTCCTTTGGGTTTAGATTGTTTTCAAAGTACTTCATGGTTTTTTGTTTAATGTAACGGCCTTTTTTTGTATAGATCATCACATAATCATCCATCGATTCAAAAAAGTTAACTTCATCAACAGGTATGACATATATTTTGTGTCGGTCTTTAACTACAATACGATCAAGATATTCTTCCCGTGGAAAATTGTTGAGTTTATCTGTTATGTCGGAATTATTTTCGTTATTTGAGATTCTCGAAACTATCTTACTGACAGCTTCTAAAAGTCTGGCTTTCGAAAAAGGCTTGAGCAGGTAGTCTGCTGCATTATATTCAAAAGCTTTGAGGGCATATTGATCGTAGGCAGTAGTAAATATTATATGTGGTTTATAATCCAGGAGTTCAAGCATCTCAAATCCTGTTATTTTAGGCATCTGGATGTCTAAGAATATTAAATCGGGCTTTAATTCATTGATTGCTTTTACTCCTTCGAAGCCATTCTCGCATTCCTGAATGATTTCA